>NZ_VRVD01000597.1:0-2874 GCF_008040015.1 Methylobacterium sp. WL18
CCGCTGGAGCGCCCCCGAGCCGGCAGCGCAACTCGCGCGCACCGGCATCTGGGACGCAAGCGAGGACGCCTGATCGTGGCTCAGGCCGCGCCCGGCGCGGCCGCCTCGTGCTCCTGCGCGAGCCGCGCATCCGCGGCGGCCACGGTCCGGAAGGCCGGGCGGGCCCGAATCCGGTCGACATAGGCCGACAGCGCCGGATCGGGCGCGACCAGGCCGAAGCCCGTCGTCCAGCCGAGCGCGCTGCCCCAGAGGACGTCGGCGGCGCTGAAGCGGTCGCCGAGCAGGTACGGCCCCGGATTCAGCGCTTCGGTGACGCGCGCGATCACGCTGTCGTAGTCGGCATAGGCCGACATGGCCCGCGGCCCGGCTTCGCGCTTGAGATGGCGGTCGATCACCGCGGGCTCGAAGCAGGAGCCGTAGAACACCATCCAGCGCAGATACGTCCCCCGGGCGGGATCGGTGAGCGCCGGGGCCAGGCCGGCCGCGGGAAACAGGTCGGCGAGATACATGTAGACCGCCGCCTGCTCGGTGACGAGCGCGTCGCCGTGGCGGATCGCCGGCACCTTGGCCATCGGGTTGATGGCGCGATAGGCGTCCCCGAGATGTTCGCCGGCCCGCATGTTGAGCACGTGCAGCCGATGCGGGGCGCCGAGTTCCTCCAGCAGCACGCGCACGCCGGTCGAGCGGGTATTGGGGGCGTGATAGAACTCGATGTCCGGCGTATCGGCCATGTCGCACCCTCCCGGGATCCGTAATTTGCGCGGCGATACGCTTCGTCCTGCCTGAGGTCCGGGTCAATCGTGCAGCGCGGCGACGGCTGCGGTTGTGGCATCACCCCGGGCCCGGGACAGGCGGCCCCGATGAGACATCCGGATCCGAGCTGCACCCCTCCGCGCCAGGCGCCCACTTCCGGAGGGACCGGAATCGCGGCAGGGACGTTGGGCGTTTGTGCGTTGCCGCGCGTTGGGGTGCCAGCCGGCGCGACGCGACCCGGGGATTCGAGTTCTGATGGCGAAGATACTGTTGGTCGAGGACCATGAAGAGATCTGGGACTTCCTGTCCCGCCGCCTCAAGCGCCGCGGCTACGAGGTGATCCTGGCCCATGACGGCGAGGCTGGCGTGCAGCAGGCCCGGTCGGGTCAGCCCGACGTGATCCTGCTCGACATGAACCTGCCGGTCCTCGACGGCTGGTCGGCGGCGCGCGCCCTCAAATCCGGATCCGACACGCGGGCGATCCCGATCATCGCGCTCACGGCCCACGCCATGTCCGGGGACCGGGACAAGGCGATCCAGGCGGGCTGCGACGACTACCATCCCAAGCCGGTCGATTTCTCCAAGCTGCTCAGCCAGATCAGCGCCGCTTTGGGCGAGACCGCACAGGCCGGCTGACGGCCGCCCGACGCGGCAGGCGCCCCGATCCGAACCGCTCCGCCGTCGCGGGGCGGCCTCGTCCCCCAGTCCGATCAGAGTGGAGCGTCTTTGTGAGCGAGGATCCCGTCACCGCCCAGCGCCTCAAGCAGGGCCTGCCGGTCATCGTCGCGCTGGCCTCCACCCTCCTCGTCGTGTCGATCATGGCGGCCCTGTATCTCGGGCGCGAGATCCTGGTGCCGGTGACGCTGGCGATCCTGCTGAGCTTCGTCCTGGTGCCGGCGGTCCGCATCCTCCGGCGGCTCCGCGTGCCGCGGGCGGCGGCGGTGCTCCTGGTGGTGGTGATCGTGTTCGGCGGCCTGTTCGGGATCGGCAGCCTCATCGCCAGCGAGGCGTCACAGCTGGCATCCGACCTGCCGCGCTACACGCTGGTGATGCGCGACAAGATCAAGGACCTGCGCGGCGCGACCGCCGGGGCCGGGACCTTGTCGCGCATGGTCGACATGGTCCAGGACCTGAGCGCCACGCTGCAGCCGCCCGGCGCCATCGAGGTCAAGGGCGAGCCGGGAACCCGGACGCACCCGCTCACCGTGGAGATCAGCCCCGCCCGGGCGAGCGTCGTCGAGACGTTCCAGACCTTCGCGGGCCCGATCCTGCACCCGCTGGCCACCACCGGGCTGATCCTGATCTTCACGATCTTCATCCTGCTCCAGCGCGAGGACCTGCGGAACCGGGCGATCCGGCTGGCGGGCGGCTCAGGGGACCTGCGCCGGGTGACGGCGGCGATCGACGACGCGACCAGCCGGCTCAGCCGGTTCTTCCTGGCGCAGCTCGCCCTCAACATCGCCTTCGGGGTGGTGATCGGGGTCGGCCTGTGGCTGATCGGCGTGCCGAGCCCGACCCTGTTCGGCGTGCTCGCCGCGATCCTGCGGTTCGTGCCGTATATCGGCGCCGCGATCAGCGCCCTGCTGCCGCTGATCCTCGCCGCGGCGGTCGATCCCGGCTGGACCATGGTGATCGCCACCGCAGCCCTGTTCCTGGTGGTGGAGCCGATCGCCGGACACGTGATCGAGCCGCTGCTCTACGGACACTCCACCGGCCTGTCGCCGATCGCCGTGATCCTGGCGGCCACGATCTGGACCTTCCTGTGGGGACCGATCGGCCTGGTGCTGGCCACCCCGCTCACCGTCTGCCTGGTGGTGCTCGGCCGCCACGTGGAGCGCCTCTGGTATCTCGACGTGCTGCTCGGCGACCGGCCGGCGCTCGCGCCGCCGGAGATCTTCTACCAGCGCATGCTGGCGGGCGACCCGGTCGAGGCGATCGACCAGGGCTGGCAGTTCCTCAAGGAGCGGGCGCTCGTCACCTATTACGACGAGGTCGCTCTGGCCGGCCTGCTGCTCGCGCAGGAGGACCTTTCCCGCGGCACCCTGGACCGCGCACGCCAGGACGAGGTCGGCGCCGCGATCCGCACCGTGGTGGCGCGGCTCGGGACCGCCCCGGTGGCGC
>NZ_VRVD01000598.1:0-2873 GCF_008040015.1 Methylobacterium sp. WL18
GTGCCGGCGCTGGCCGCCTCGGCCTGGGCCTTCGCCGAGCGCGCGGGGGCCTGAGATGGATCTCGACGGTCGCGTCGTCGCCGTCACAGGAGCCGCCCGAGGCATCGGCTTGGCGCTCGCCGAGGCCGCCCACGCGCGAGGCGCGATCATCGTCGCCCTGGACCGGGACGGCGCTGGGGCGGAGGCCGTCGCCGTCCGGCTTGGCGGCCATGCGTGCGCGCTCGACGTAGCCGATCCCGACGCCGTGGCCGAGACCATCGCGCGGATCGAGGCCGAGACCGGGCCGATCGCGCTGTACTGCTCCAATGCCGGCATCCTGGAGCGCGACCCCGATCCCGGGCTGGCGACCTCGGCGGATCCGGCGAGCTGGGAACGCGCCTGGTCGGTGAACGTGATGGGCCACGTCCACGCGGCGCGGGTCCTGGTCCCGCTCTGGCTCGCCCGGGGCGAGGGGGCGTTCCTCGGCACCGTCTCGGCGGCCGGATTGCTGAGCCAGATCGGCAGCGCGACCTACTCGGCGACCAAGCACGCCGCCCTCGCCTTCCTGGAGCACCTCGCCATCGCGCATGGGGGGGATGGAATCCGGATCGCCGCCCTGTGCCCGCAGGGTGTCGACACCGCCATGCTCGGTGAGGCCAGCGCCGCCGCCCGCGACGGCGTGCTCTTGCCCGCCTCCGTGGCCGAAGCCGCCTTCGACGGGATGGCGGTGGGCAAGTTCCTGATCCTGCCGCACCCGCAGGTCGCGGACTACGCCCGCCGCCGGGCCGACGATCCCGAACGCTGGCTCGCCGGCATGGCGCGCCTGCGCCGGTCGATGCTGGGGGAGCCGGAGGCGTGACGATGGTTGGCGTGGGAATGCCAGATTGGTGGCTGCATGAGGCGCGGGTCCCTCTCCCGAGCGGGAGAGGGACAGGGTGAGGGATGCGGCCTTTCCGGAGAGACCTGATCCCTCACCCCAACCCTCTCCCGCACGGGAGAGGGGGCGCGTCGCGGCCTTCAAAGGTCGACGCGTGACCATTGAGGCCCACGGAATGAGGATGGTGGGCGCGTGCCACCCCATTCAGAACCGAGCCGACCCATGTCCCTGTTCGATCTGACCGACAAGGTCGCGCTGATCACCGGCTCGTCCCGGGGCATCGGCCGGGCGATCGCCCTGCGGATGGCCGAGCACGGCGCCCGGGTGGTGATCTCGTCGCGCAAGCGCGAGGCCTGCGACGCGGTGGTGGCCGAGATCGAGGCCGCCCACGGCCCGGGCCGCGCGGTGGCGATCCCGGCGAGCATCTCGGTGAAGTCGGAACTGGAGGATCTGGTCGCCCAAGCCGAGGCCCGGTTGGGGCCGGTGGACGTGCTGGTCTGCAACGCCGCCAGCAACCCGTATTACGGGCCGCTCGCCGGCATCTCGGACGCGCAGTTCCGCAAGATCCTGGAGAACAACGTCCTGTCGAACCATTGGCTGATCCAGTTGGTCGCCCCCGGCATGGTCGCCCGGCGGGACGGGGCGATCGTCATCGTTTCGTCCATCGGGGCGCTGAAGGGATCGCCGGTGATCGGCGCCTACAACGTCTCCAAGGCCGCCGACCTCCAGCTCGCGCGCAACTACGCGGTGGAATACGGCCCGGCCAACGTGCGGGTGAACTGCCTGTGCCCGGGGCTGATCCGCACCGATTTCGCCCGGGCCCTGTGGGAGGATCCCGAGATGCTGGCCTCCACCACGCAGGCCGCGCCGCTCCGCCGGATCGGCGAGCCCGACGAGATCGCGGGGGCCGCCGTGTTCCTGGCCTCGCCGGCCGGCCGGTTCGTCACCGGCCAGGCGCTGGTGATCGACGGCGGCGTGACGATCGCGCGATGAGCACCGATCCCCGCCTTCCCGCCGGCTGGCCCGCCCTCTCCTTCCATGAGGCGGAAGCCCGGCTCACCGCGCCGGGCGCGCCGTTCGCGATCACGACGGTTCCGATCCGCGGCGTCCCGACCCGGATCTGGACGACCGCGCCGCCGACCCTGCGCGACCTGTTCCGCATCGCCCAGGGCCATGGCGACAGGACCTTCGTGGTCTACCAGGACGAGCGCGTCACCTTCACGGGCTTCGCCCGCGCCGCGACCGCCCTGGCCCACGCCCTGGTGACGGCCGGAATCGGCAAGGGCGACCGCGTCGCCATCGCGTTGCGCAACCTGCCGGAATGGCCGGTCTGCTACTACGGCGCCCTGCTGGCCGGGGCGATCGCGACGCCGCTCAACGCGTGGTGGACTGGGCCGGAACTCGCCTACGCGCTCCAACATTCCGGCGCGCGGGTGCTGATCGCCGACGGGGGGCGGTTCGAGCGCATCGCGCCCCACCGCGCCGAATGCCCGGCCCTGGAGCGGATTTTCGTCACCCGGATGGAGCCCGACGACCGGGCGACGCCACTCTCCGCGGTGATCGGCCCGGTGGCGGACTGGGGCGCGCTGCCCCAACAGGCCCCACCCGACATCGCCCTCGACCCCGAGGACGACGCGACCCTGTTCTACACCTCGGGTACCACCGGCCGGCCCAAGGGCGCGGTCGGCACCCACCGGGCGGCGGCCACCACCGTGATGGCCTACCCCTATTCCGCGTCGCGCAGCGCGCTGCGCCGGGGCGAGACGCCGCCCAAGCCCAACCCGTCCGCGCCACAGCGGGCCTCGCTGCTGGTGATCCCGCTGTTCCACGTCACCGGCTGCCACGCGAGCCTCGGGGCGGCGCTCTACGGCGGCCATCGCCTGGTGATGATGCATCGGTGGGACGCCCACGAGGCCCTCGACCTGATCGACCGGGAGGGCTGCACCGGCGCCGGCGGCGTCCCGACTATCGCGTGGCAGCTCGCGACAGCCGCCCGGGAGGCGGGCCGGCCCCTGCC
>NZ_VRVD01000599.1:0-2871 GCF_008040015.1 Methylobacterium sp. WL18
GCCTCGGCGCGGCGCTGTCCCTGTCGCTGCCGAGCTTCGTGGTGGCGCCGCTCCTGCAGATCGTCTTCGGGCTGACCTTGCGCTGGCTGCCGCTGAGCGGCTGGGAGGGCGGCGCGCCGAGCCACCTGATCCTGCCGGTGGTGACCCTGGCGCTGCCGCAGGTGGGCGCGCTGGCACGCCTGACCCGCGCCTCGCTCGGCGAGGTCCTGCGAACCCAGCCGGTGCGGACCATGCGAAGCCTCGGGCTGCCGCCCGTTCGCGTCACCCGGCACGCGCTGCGCGGCGCGCTCCTGCCGGTGGTCGCCTACCTGGCCCCGCTGGCGGCCGCCCTGCTCACCGGATCCGTGGTGGTCGAGACGATCTTCGGCCTGCCCGGCATCGGCCGTTACTTCGTGGAGGGGGCGCTCAACCGCGACTATACGCTGGTGATGGGCACCGTCCTGGTGGTTGCGGTACTGGTGATCGCCCTGAACCTGATCGCCGACCTCGCCTGCGCCTGGCTCGATCCGCGCCTGAGGCGGATCGCATGAGCGGCGGCGGCATCACCACCGGTCCGGCGGCGCGCACGCTGTTCCGGCTCGGCCGCGAACGGGTGGCGATGGCCGCCCTGGCCGCGCTCGCCCTGATCGCGCTGGCCTGCCTGTTCGGGCCGGCGCTGACCGGGCACGATCCGGTCCGTGCCTATCCGGACCTGCGCCAGCTTCCGGCAGGCATGACGGCGCAGCCGGATTCCGAGCATCTGCGCCCGGCCCTCGAACGCCTCGCCTTCCGGATGCGGGCCCGCCTCGACGACGTGGAGCGCGACGGCGACGGCGTCGCCTTGACGCTGGGTTCCGCGGGCGCATTCGACCGGCGCAGCCTCGTCTACCTGCCGCGCTCCGACCTGTTCGGCGAGCCGCGGGTCGTCGACGGCTCGCAGGATGGGACGCGTCTGGTCGTGCGCGTGCCGGTACGGCGCCTGTACTTCCCCCTCGGCACCGACGTGCATGGCCGCGACCTGCTCACCCGCTGCCTCGTCGCCGGCCGGGTCTCCATCCTGATCGGCCTCACCGCCACCCTGGTCGCGCTGCTCATCGGCGTCGGCTACGGCGCGACGGCCGGCTTCGTCGGCGGCGCCGTCGACGCCGTGATGATGCGGCTGGTGGACGTGCTCTACGCCCTGCCGTTCGTGTTCTTCGTCATCCTCCTGCTGGTGTTCTTCCGGGCGAGCCTGACGCTGATGCTGGGGGCCATCGGCGCGGTGGAATGGCTCGACATGGCCCGGATCGTCCGGGCGCAGACCCTATCGCTGCGCGAGCGCGACTTCGTCCGCGCCGCCCGCGCCCTCGGTCTCGGCACGCCGCGGATCATCTTCCGCCACATCGTGCCGAACACGTTCGGGCCGGTGGCCGTGGCGGCGACCCTGCTGGTGCCGCAGGTGATCCTGCTGGAGAGCTTTCTCTCGTTCCTCGGGCTGGGCGTTCAGGAGCCGCAGACGAGTTGGGGGGTGCTGATCGCCGAGGGCGCCCGGGCGATCGAGTCGGCACCCCACATGCTGGCCGGCCCAGCCGCCTTCCTGATCACGACACTGGTGGCCCTGACGCTGCTCGGCGACGGCCTGGCCGATGCGGTCGACCCCAGGGCCGACTAGCCTCACCCCAGTTGCCGGATCGGCGAGCCGGCGAGCCACGCCTCGATATCCTCCACCGCCTGGGTGAAGAACGTCCGGTAGTTGTTGCGCGTGACGTAGCCGACATGCGGCAGCGCCAGGACATTCGGGAGGTGCCGGAACGGACTGTCGGCCGGCAGCGGCTCGGTCTCGAACACGTCGATCCCGGCTCCCCCGATCCACCTCTCCTCCAGGGCCCGGACCAGGGCCGCCTGATCGACGATCGGCGCGCGCGACGTGTTCACCAGGATCGCGCCCGGTCGCATCCGGCGCAGCTCGGCCTCGCCCAGGAGGCCCCGGGTGCGCTCCCCGAGCACCAGATGGATGGTGACCACGTCGCTTGCCTCGAGCAGGGCGTCCTTGGACTGCGCACGCTCGACCCCGGCGGAGGCGGCCCGGGCCTCGTCGAGGTTCGGGCTCCAGGCGATCACCCGCATGCCGAAGGCGCGGCCGATCTCGGCGACGCGCGCACCGATCTTGCCCAGCCCCAGGATACCGAGCGTCGCCTCGGCCAGATCGGTCCCGATCGTGCTCTGCCACGGGCCGCCGTCCCGAAGATTCCGGTTCTCGACCGCAAGGTGGCGGGCGAGGCCCAGGATCAGCGCCCAGGTCAGCTCGGTCGGCGGCGTTGGGCTCGATTCGGTGCCGCACACCGTGATGCCCCGGGACCGCGCCGCCGCAACGTCGATCGCGAGGTTGCGCATGCCGCTGGTGACCAGCAGCTTCAGCCGGGGCAACCGCTCCAACAGATCCGCCGGAAACGGCGTGCGCTCGCGCATGATCACCAGGATCTCGGCTTGGTCGATCCTGGACACGAGGGCGCCCCGATCCGCGATGTGATCGGTGATGGTCGAAACGGCGACGCGATCGGCCAGGCGCGCCCAGTCGGCGAGGCCGAGCGCCGCGTCCTGGTAATCGTCGAGGATCAGGCAGGTTCGCACGGTGGCCGCTCTCCAGCTTCAGAAGCTGCAACGCTCGCGCAGGCGCGGTGTTCGCGAATGCCCTGACGCTTCCGGAACTGTCGAAAGGCCTCAACGACGGTTGAGGGATCGCGGTCGAAAGACTTGCGGGCCCACCAGCGCCGTTCAACCAGCTGCCGCCAACGCCTCGAACGCCAACGCAACCCCGGCCGCTCCCGGATCTTCGACGCCTGCGAGATCCGCCGCAGAGAGGTAGCTCGACCGGCCGGTGGCGGCGCGGTCCATAATTCGAGGAGCGCGTCG
>NZ_VRVD01000059.1:0-15508 GCF_008040015.1 Methylobacterium sp. WL18
GGGCGGAGACGGCCGGCCCGTCCCTCAAGATCGCCTATCCCCCGGACGGGGCCCGGATCGATCTCGGCCTCGCGGCCGAGCAGGCCGGGCACGGGGAGGGTGGTCCGGGCCTCGCCCTCAAGGCGCTTGGCGGCGTCCCGCCGCTGACCTGGCTGGTCGATGGCCAGCCGGTGACCCAGACGCCCCGCCGGCAGGCCGCGTGGGTCCCGAACGGCGCCGGGTTCGCGCGGATCTCGGTTCTCGATGCCACCGGAGCGAGCGACAGCGTCTCCATCCGCCTGGAGTGAAGTGGCGCCTCAGCGTTGCCGACGATCAGAGGCGCTGGGACGCGACATTATGTGCGGACCAATACGCTCGACGATGTCAGTCTTCATGGCGGGATTCATCGGTCATCAACGAATACCGGCCTAATGCTGGCCGGTGAGGTCGGTGATGGCTTGGAAGGTCGGCGCCGCGATCGCGGGGCTTCTCGGGTTGGTGGGTGTGACGGCCGGACTCGGCGGCGGTGCGGATCCGCGCCGGGCCAGCTGGCGTGAGACCTATCGGCCGCCCGCCGAGATCCCGTTCCCGGACGAGAACCCCTACTCGGCCGCCAAGGCCGACCTGGGCCGGCGGCTGTTCTTCGATCCGATCCTGTCCGGAGACGGCACCCGGTCTTGCTCCACCTGCCATCTCCCGGATCTCGGCTGGGGTGACGGACGCGCCCGCGCAGCGACGCGGATGCAGGGCGACATGGACCTGCGCACGCCGACGCTGATCAACATCGCCTGGCAGGACGGCCCGATGGGCTGGGACGGCAAGTTCAAGACCCTCGAATCCGTCGCGGCGATGCCGATGATCTCGCCGTCCAACATGAACCTGCCGATGGCCGACGCGCTCGGCCGGCTGTCCGCCGATTCGAGCTACGCGGCCGCCTTCGCCACCGCATTCAACGATCCCGCCATCACCCGGGACCGGCTGGAGGCGGCGCTGGCGACGTTCGAGCGCCTGATCGTGACGGGGACGAGCCCGTTCGACCGCTGGATCGCCGGCGACGAAGCTGCCATCGCCGAGCCGGCAAAGCGCGGTTTCGACCTGTTCAACGGCCGGGCCGACTGTGCCGGCTGCCATTCCGGCTGGTCGTTCACCGACAACTCGTTCCACGATATCGGGGTCGGCACCGGCAACGATATCGGTCGAGGCCGCTTCAAGCCCACATCGGTCGCCCTGCGCTACGCTTTCAAGACCCCGACCCTGCGGGAGATCGGCCACCGGGCCCCCTACATGCACGACGGCTCGCTGGCGACCCTGGAGGCGGTGATCGACCTCTACGACCGTGGCGGGATCGACCGGCCGAGCCGCTCCCGAGCGATCAAGCCGCTGCATCTCAGCGCGACGGAGCGGGCGGACTTGCTAGCGTTCCTCAAGACGCTCTCGACCGAAGCGGCCCCCGACCTGACGACGGCATCGTTCACGACCGCGGCCCCGGCGCCGTGACGGCGGCAGCGTAAATCACCGCGTCATTCCAGGGCGCCGCAGGCGAGCCCGGAACGACACGCGGGCTGCTTTGGCGCTACGGCGATACCCAACCCGCGGACACGCATCGTGTTGTGTGCCGACCGACGCCGAGCCCTCATAGGATCGCGACCGCGAACGTCAGCGCGCCAGACCAGGCTGCGGCACTCCGGTCGCGCGCCGCTCGCTCGCTTCCGGCGCGGCGCCGATACGAGCCTCGATGCCCGCGTAGCGGTGGGAGAGGTTCGCGAGGCTGACGATGATCCACACGCTCGCCAGCACGCTCGCCGACATCACGCCGAGAAGGACGTAGACCGTGCGGGTGTTGCGCCGCACTTCGACCGAGAGGTCGTGGGCGAGGTCCCGGTTGCCCTGGAACAGGGCGTCCCGCGCGGCGACCAGCTCGTTGTGCATCTCGCTGATGACGTGGGTGGCGTTGTAGAGCAGCAGCAGGTGGACGACGAAATCGTCGTCCGTGGTGGTGTTGAGGGCGGCCGCGACGCGCACGGCGAGCTGGCGCTCCCAAGGCAGGAGCTCCCGGCCGTGAACCGTCCGGTAGAACCGCTCGAGGTTGTTCACGGACGGAAGGCCTCGCGCCAGGCCGTGTGGAAGTTGCGCCGCAGGCGCCGGCCCTCGACGCGCAGGCGCATCGGCGCGGTGGTCGCTAGTTCCAGCCAGGTCGTGTGCTGGATCCGCAGCGCCTCGATCAGGCGCTCGCCGATCCGCTCGATCTCGGTGGCGCGGAAGTTCGGTTGCGCCCGCAGCTGCCGCACCACGTCGGAGGCCTCCAGATAATCGAAGTTGGTCGCCTGGGCGGTGTTCTTAGCGAGGATCGCCCGGTCGCATTCGAGCAGCAGCGGACGGAGCTCCCGGAGCACGTCGAGGGCGGTGGGATCGACGGCGCCGGCGGCCACGACCACGCAGAGGCGAATCTTCTCCTCGCGGCAGCTCTCGACAATGATCTCGGTGCTGCGCCGGGTCGTCTCGGTGTCGCCCGCCGGGAAATCCACCACGACGAAGCGCTCGGCCGCGTCGGACACGCGCTCGATCAGGTCCTGGACCAAGGTCGGATCGACGCGGCCGGTGGAGTCCTCAGCCCGCAGGCGCTGCCGGAAGCAGGACACGCCCGGACGGCGCGGCACGAAGTTCTGGCTGCCCGGATCGGTCTCGCGCATCAGCGCCGTGTGGAAGTGCCGGTTGGCCGGGTCGGTGTCGACCGCCAGGACCGGCCCGACCTCGGCGCAGAGATCCGCGATCTGCAACGCGATGGTCGTCTTGCCGACGCCGCCCTTGCCGCCGAGGCACAGGATCAGGACCTTGGTGTTGCCCGGGCCGAGCAGATCCTGCTGGATGTCCTGAAGCTCGGACGGGGTGTACCAGGCCGGAACCTTGAGCTGCGTGACGTCGATCATGAGAGTCTCCTTGACTTGATGGGCACAGGTCGGTGTCCGCGCGGGCGCCGCTGCGCCGTGCCGGGACGGTCCTGCAGGGGTTTCAGGGTCGGTATCGTCGATCCGGGCTCGTCCGGCGGGCAGCCGGGCCGCTCCCCTGCGCGCGGCCGATCGCCGACTGGGACGCGGTGAACGGGCCTCGCGACGGCGGGAGAACGGGGCCGCGGTTGCGGGCGAGTGGACCGGGCACGCTCAAGCCGCCGGTCCGCCCAGGCATCGGCCGACCGCTCGTCCACCGCCCGATGTCCGGCGGTGCCAGCGCCCCGGCGCAGAGGCCGCAGGATGGCGGAACCGGACGTGGCCCCGCCGGGGCATCGCGCCGTGCAGGTCGGGACCCGAAATGTTTGCCCTCGTCAAACCTTGCACTCCGTTGCCGGCCCAGGGCCGCAGCGGGACTGCGTCCGTTCGTCGTCTGGCCAGCGTCGCGCAGGACCGAGAGTTCGCTCAGCGCGGCGCGCGAGGCAAGCCCATAATCCGAACTGTTGACAGCTTATCCGCAAGATCGATCGCAAATTTGGAGACTCATTTTTGAAAAATTGTTTCCAACTTCGATGATAGCCAGCAAATCACGGTATATAATACTTCAATATTTGACGGCTTTGATTTTTGTTGCGCAAATCAAGGCGACATCGAAGTAAAAATATTTGAAAATACACGAATGATGGATGTTGATCATTGAGGAACGTCATGATCGCGCTGCTCACGGCGCGTCGGCAGATCCCGTCCCGGAACACGATTGCGGTTGCCGGTGGAGCTCAGGACGGTGGACGGCTTGCCGTTTCAGGATGCGGGATCAGGCCGTCGCGGAACCAGCAACGCTTGAAATCCACAGCGTTAACCTTCCACTCATATTCGTTAATAAACCATTGGCGAGAAGCCTATTAACCTATCTAAATAGAGCGGTAACCACGGTGTCGACATGCACCGGTGAGGCTCCGATGCTAGCAATCAAGACAAAGCGCACGTCAGCCGGATACGCTCTCGCCACCGCCGGAGTCGCGAGCCTGGCGGCAACCGGCGAGGCCCAGGCCCACGTCAAATGGTTCTGCGCCTACGACGTCGCCGGGCAGCCCCAGGGCCTCGAGCAGGTGCTGTGCGCCAACTTCGAGGGGCTGACCGTGCTGGCCCTGGTGTGCCTGATGTTCGGATGCCTGGCCGAGGGCACGCCGCTGGGCGGCGCCCTGCTCAACGCGCTGGATCGCGTGACCACCCGGGTCCGGACCGACACCGAGCTGCTGGTCCGTGCCACGCTGGGCTTCTTCTTCGTCTCGCTCTGGGAACTCGGCGGCATCATCCTCACCCCGGAGCTCAAGACCGACGTCGCCTGGATCCCGTGGTTCCAGCTCGCGCTGGCCGCCTGCCTGATCTGGCGGCGGACCATGCCGCTCACCGGCCTGGGCATCGTCTTCCTGTTCAGCTTCGCCACGGCGCAGTACGGCGTGTTCCACCTCGCCGACTACCCGATCTTCCTGGGGGTGGCCGTCTACCTGATCTGCCGCGGCCTCGACCTGTCGCCGTTCGGCCTGCGTCCGCTCGACATCGTCCGCTGGACCGCCGCCATCACGCTGATGTGGGCGTCGATCGAGAAGTGGGCCTATCCGGAATGGACCGCACCGCTGATCGCCGCCAAGCCGCAGATGACGCTCGGCGCCACCCCCGAACTGTTCATGCAGGCGGCCGGCGTCATCGAGTTCACCCTGGCCTTCGCACTGCTCTGGACCCCGCTGGTGCGGCGCGCCTCGGCGATCATCCTGGCCGCGATCTTCGTCTCGGCGGTGTTCGAGTTCGGCAAGGTCGACGCGATCGGGCATTCCGGGATCATCGTCGTGCTGTTGGCGATTGCGGCCGACGACGTGCGGATTGCGGTGCGCGCCCGCCACGTGGTGCTGGCGCCGGCTTGGTACGGGGCCGCCCTCGCGCTGTTCCTGTTCCTCTACTACGCGGGCCACGCGGCCCTGTTCGGCGGGCTCGACGCCCTGCCGGTGATCTGAGGCGCGGATCAGCGCGCCGCAATCAGCGGCGCGAACACGTCGGTCAGGCCGGTGATCAGGATCTGGGTCCCGACGCAGAGCAGCAGGAACGCGAACAGGCGGCCGGTCACCCGCGCCCGGGCCGGGCCGATCAGCGCCACCACCCGGTCGGCCGAGGCGTAGATCAGCGCCACCGCGAGCGCCACGACGAGAGCCGCCAGGGTGACGCCGAGATAGAAGCCGAAGCGGTCCGCGTAGGCGGCGGGCCGGTTCGCCCCCAGGGTGATCGCCACCGCGATGGTGCCGGGCCCAGTGGTGAACGGCAGCGTCAGCGGGAAGAATGCGATCTCGGCCAGCGGCCCCGGCGCCGGGTCGCGGCTCGCCTCGATCAGGGTCGTCGCCCCGCGATCCTTCGAGCCGGACGCCTCGGCCTGCTTGCGTGCCTCGCGCGCCTCGGGCCGGTTGAGCTGGGTCCAGGCCGAGGACATCACCACCAGCCCGCCCGCGATCCGCAGGGCCGCCAGGGTCACCCCGAAGAAGTTGAGGATCGGCGTGCCGGCCCAGAGCGCGCCGAGCATAACCAGGGCGGCATAGACGCCGATCTTGCGCGACAGCAGAACCCGCTCGGCATGGCTGTAGGCGGTGGTCACCTGCGCGAAGATGAAGGCCCCGCCGATCGGGTTCACGATCGCGATCAGGCCCGAGAGGGCGAGCAGGAACTGCTGGATTGTGAAATCGATGCTCATCAGGGCCGCCGCCTAGACCAACGGACCTCCGACGGCCAGCCCGTCGTGCGCGTCAGCCCGGCGACGGCGCGGGCACCAGCACCCGGGCGGGAGCGAGGCGGCGGGCGCGGTGCACCTGCTGCACCGCGATCGGGCGGTAGAGCTGCTTGGTCGCGTGGACCACGTGCAGGCCGGCGAAGGGTAGGGCCAGGCCTGAGCCGAGCCGCTCCCAGGCGGGACCTGTGCGCAGCATCAGCCGCGAGCGCACCGGCGGCATGTACAGGGTCTCGGCCCAGCCCTCGGGCGAGAACAGCGTGTCGCGCATGAGCCGGCCGAGCTGCGAGCGGCTGTAGGGCTGGCCGTGGCCGAACGGCGTCGCCTCGCGCCGGGCCCAGACGCCGCGCCGGTTGGGCACCACCAGGATCATCCGACCGCCTGGGGTGAGGGTGCGCCAGACCTCCTGCAGTAGTTCCGTCGGGCTCTCCACCGATTCGAGCGCGTGGACCAGGACGACGCGGTCGATGGCGGCCTCGGGCAGCGGCATCATGGTCGGGTCGGCCAGGGCCGTACAGGACCGGCCGGTCCCCGGCCAGTTCACCACCCCCTGCGTCGCCGGCATGAACGCCAGGGTCCGCTCGGCGATGCAGTGGATCGGACCGAGATACGGCGTGGCGTAGCCCAGCCCGAGGACCCGCAGGCCCGAGACCGAGCCCAGGAACCCGTGAAGGGCGCGGGCGACGACGCGATGCGTCTCGGCCCCCAGGGGGCTGGCATAGAAGGCACGCAGGCCGTTGACGTCGAGACGCATGGACGAGCAGGACACCGAGCCCGGGACGATGATCAACCTCAATGGTGAGACGCGATGCGCGCCGCAAGCGCCATGGGTCCCCCCGGCGAAGGAACCCGCTCGACCGCCGCCGGTTCACGGCTGACGTTTCGCGCTGCGACGCGCCGGTGCATTGTCGCAGCCCCGGGAGAGGGAAACCGATGGCTGCCGAGACCGAGATCCGAACCTTCCTGTGCCGCAGCGACAATATCGGGGTCCTGATCCGCGATCCCGCCACCGGCGCCTGCGCGGCGATCGACGTGCCGGAGGCCGGCCCGGTCCTGAAGGCCCTGGACGAGACCGGCTGGGGCCTGACCGACATCCTCGTCACCCACCGGCACGGCGACCACATCGAGGGCATCCCGGCGGTGAAGCGGGCCACCGGGGCCCGGGTGGTGGCCCCCGCCAAGGCGGGCGGCGCGGTGCCGGACGTGGACGAAACTGTGCGCGAGGGCGACACCGTGCGGGTCGGCGGGCTCAGGGCCCAGGTCTGGGAGACCCCCGGCCATTGTGCCGACCACGTCACCTACTGGTTCGACGAGGCCAGGATCGTCTGTTCCGGCGACACACTGTTCACCCTCGGGTGCGGCCGGGTGATGGAGAGCCCGCCCGAGACCCTGTGGCGCTCCCTGCGTCGGTTCGAGCCTTTGCCCGACGAGACCCGCGTGTTCAGCGGCCACGATTACGTCCTGTCGAATGCTCGCTTCGCCCTCGCGGCAGACCCGGAGAACTGCGACCTGATGGCGCGCAAGGAGGAGGCCCAGCGCGCGAAAGCCGAGGAGCGCTTCCTGATTCCGACGACGATGGGCGCGGAGCGGGCGACCAATCCGTTCCTGCGCAGCAACCTGCCTGTCCTGGCTAAGTCAGTCGAACTTGGAGCCGGCACAGATCCGGAAGCGGTGTTTGTGGCACTGCGTGCGTGGAAGGACCGCTTCTAGAGACGGTGATAACCAAGAAAATTTTGTTGCGTTCTCAAGGCGAACTGACACATACCCTGTGCAAGCGGTACCAATCCGCTAAGTAACGGGCTCCCGGGGGGAAGCCGTAACGTCAACGCGAAGCGCCGGGACGCTTCCGCCGGTCTGATGGGGGTCCGTCTCGCCCTACCACCTGTCCACTTCCCGCCTGCCGCTTCCGTTCCTCAAGCCAGAATCCGACGGGGCTAAGGAAGAGGCGCTCAGCGCCAAGACCAGGGGTCCTTTAGCGGACACGACCGCCAGTGACGCGCTCCGCGACACCGGCGAAGTGGCTACCCCGTCGCGTCCCCGCGCGCCGGTCGCGGCCGATGTGAGGCTGCTCGGCATCGCCACCGAGCACCTGTCCCGTCTCGGGCCCAAGCGCGTGACGGTGGTGGCCGTTGCGGCGGAAGCCGGCATGACGCACGCCAACGTCTACCGCTATTTCCCATCGAAGGACGCGCTCCTCGACGCGGTGGCAGGGCGCTGGCTCCGAGAGGTCGAGGCTCGGCTCGCCGGCATCGCCGACGCACCCGACCCGGCCGACGACAAGATCGAGCGGCTGCTCACCGCCCTCGCCACGGTCCAGCGCGACGCCCTGTTCGACGAGCCAAACCTGTTCGCGGTCCATCTCGACGCCACGGTGTCGGCCCGGCCGATCGCCCGGCGGCATCGTGTTCGGCTGCGTAGTCTCGTCGAGCGCGTGGTCGAAGAGGGCATCACCTCTGGCATCTTCTCGGCCCGGGATCGGGAGCGGGCGATCGCCTACATCTTCGACGCGAGCTACCGCTTCACGCATCCGCTCGCGATCCAGCACGATGCGGACGTGCCGCGCGACCTGATCGAGGCGCGATTCGGGGCGGTCATCCACGCGATCCAGCGGGTTCTCCGGTCCGGGATCCTTTGAGCGCGAGCCGCGCCTCATTGTTGGTCGGCAACACATCGAAAGGCCCGGACATCGCGTCCGGGCCTTTCGCGTTTCAGGGCATGACACGGCGATGCGGCCGGGCCGGTTCGGCCATCGCGAATTTGATGAAATGACAGGATCTCAGATCTGTTATCTGAGCTTTGCCGCACCCGCGGCGCAGGGTGCAGTGCACCTAAAAGCCTCGCCGCATTGGCGTTTCGTCGCCCAGGCTTGCGACATCAACGTCAGGCCCGGGCCGGCGCGGCCGAGTCCGCAACGGTCCATCGGGTTGAAGCGACGAGGCTTTTCGGCCACACAGCCGCGCAGATTCCAGAGCGGCGAATCCCGCGCCGGCACCGACCAGCGGACGGTCCCGGCGCCTCGCCGATCCCACCGAAGACGACACGCAGCGGAGGTTGATCCGACATGGCTCGCAACAAGATCGCGCTCATCGGTGCCGGCCAGATCGGCGGCACCCTGGCCCTCCTGGCTGGCCTGAAGGATCTCGGCGACGTGGTGCTGTTCGACATCGTCGACGGCGTGCCGCAGGGCAAGGCGCTCGACATCGCCGAGGCCGCCCCGGTCGAGGGCTTCGACGCGACCTACGCCGGCGCAAGCAATTATGCGGCCATCAAGGGCGCCGACGTGGTGATCGTCACCGCCGGCGTGCCGCGCAAGCCCGGCATGAGCCGCGACGACCTGATCGGCATCAACCTCAAGGTCATGCAGGCGGTGGGCGAGGGCATCAAGAGCTACGCTCCGGATGCTTTCGTGATCTGCATCACCAACCCGCTCGACGCGATGGTCTGGGCCCTGCAGAAGTTCTCGGGTCTGCCCACCAACAAGATTGTCGGCATGGCAGGCGTGCTCGATTCGGCCCGCTTCCGCCACTTCCTGGCCGACGAGTTCAAGGTCTCGGTCGAGGACGTCACCGCCTTCGTGCTCGGCGGCCACGGCGACGACATGGTGCCGCTCACCCGCTACTCGACGGTCGCGGGCGTGCCGCTCACGGATCTGGTCAAGCTCGGCTGGACCACCCAGGAGAAGCTCGACGCCATGGTCGAGCGGACCCGCAAGGGCGGCGGCGAGATCGTCAACCTGCTCAAGACCGGCTCGGCCTTCTACGCGCCGGCCTCATCCGCCATCGCGATGGCCGAGAGCTACCTGCGTGACAAGAAGCGGGTCCTGCCCTGCGCCGCCTATCTCGACGGCCAGTACGGCGTCTCCGGCATGTTCATCGGCGTGCCAATCGTCATCGGTGCCGGCGGCGTTGAGCGCGTCCTCGAAGTCACCTTCGACCCGGCCGAGAAGGCGATGTTCGAGAAGTCCGTCGCCTCGGTGACCGGCCTGATCGAAGCCTGCAAGGGCGTCGACGCCAACCTCGCCTGAAGGAAGAGGCGAATGGCGAATCGCGCGTGGCGAATGGGGTCGGAGGCCATCGACGCCATCGCCATTCCCGACGCCTTCCATTCGCCATTCGCCACTCGCCACTCGCCATTCGCTTATCTGACGAGGCCCCGATGAACATCCATGAATACCAGGCCAAGGCCGTCTTGAAGGAGTTCGGCCTACCGGTCTCCCGCGGCGTTCCGATCTTCGATCCGTCGGAGGCCGAGGCGGCCGCCAAGGAACTCGGCGGCCCGGTCTGGGTCGTGAAGAGCCAGATCCACGCGGGCGGCCGCGGCAAGGGCACGTTCAAGGGTGCTCCCGAGGGCGCGAAGGGCGGGGTGCGGGTCACCAAGTCCATCGACGAGGTGAAGCAATACGCCGGCGAGATGCTCGGCCAGACCCTGGTGACGATCCAGACCGGGCCGGCCGGCAAGCAGGTCAACCGCCTCTACATCGAGGAAGGCGCCCAGATCGCCGAGGAATTCTACCTCTCGATGCTTGTCGATCGCGCCACCGGCGGCGTGGCCTTCGTGGTCTCCACCGAGGGCGGCATGGATATCGAGGCGGTCGCCCACGATACGCCCGAGAAGATCCACACGATCCCGGTCGATCCCGCCACCGGCGTGATGCCCCATCACGGCCGCGCGGTCGCCAAGGCGCTGGGCCTCTCCGGCGCCCAGGCCAAGGAGGCGGCCTCGCTCACGGAAAAACTCTACGCGGCGTTCGTGTCCAAGGACATGAGCATGCTGGAGATCAACCCGCTGGTGCTCTCAGCCGACGGCCACCTCAAGTGCCTCGACGCCAAGATCTCGTTCGACTCGAACGCGCTCTACAAGCACGCCGACATCGTCGCGCTGCGGGACGAGACCGAGGAGGATGCCAAGGAGATCGAGGCGTCGAAATACGACCTCGCCTACATCGCGCTGGACGGCACGATCGGCTGCATGGTCAACGGCGCCGGGCTGGCCATGGCCACCCTCGACATCATCAAGCTCTACGGCGAAAGCCCGGCCAACTTCCTCGACGTCGGCGGCGGCGCTTCCGAGGAGAAGGTCACCGCGGCGTTCAAGATCATCACCGCCGACCCCCAGGTGAAGGGGATCCTCGTCAACATCTTCGGCGGGATCATGAAGTGCGACGTCATCGCCCGCGGCGTCATCGCCGCCGTCAAGGCGGTGGGCCTGCAGGTGCCCCTGGTGGTGCGCCTGGAAGGCACCAACGTCGAAGAGGGCAAGGACATCATCCGGGGCTCCGGCCTCAACGTGATCCCGGCGGACGACCTCGACGACGCCGCCCAGAAGATCGTCGCCGCCGTGAAGGGAGCCTGATCATGTCGGTGATGATCGACGCGAACACCAAGGTCATCTGCCAGGGTTTCACCGGCAAGAACGGGACCTTCCACTCCGAGCAGGCCATCGCGTACGGGACCAAGATGGTCGGCGGCACCAGCCCCGGAAAGGGCGGCGCGAGCCATCTGGGCCTGCCCGTGTTCGACACGGTCGCGGAGGCCCGCGAGGCCACCGGCGCCGACGCCTCGGTGGTCTACGTGCCGCCGCCCGGCGCCGCCGACGCGATCTGCGAGGCCATTGCGGCCGAGATCCCGCTGATCGTGTGCATCACGGAGGGCATCCCGGTGCTCGACATGGTGCGGGTGAAGCGGGCGCTGACCGGCTCGAAGTCGCGCCTCGTCGGCCCGAACTGCCCCGGCATCGTCACGGCCGGCCAGTCGAAGATCGGCATCATGCCGGCCAACATCTTCCGCCAGGGCTCGGTCGGCATCGTCTCGCGCTCGGGCACGCTGACCTACGAAGCCGTGTTCCAGACCACCAACGCCGGCCTCGGCCAGACCACGGCCGTGGGCATCGGCGGCGACCCGGTGAAGGGCACCGAGTTCATCGACGTGCTGGAGTTGTTCCTCGCCGACCCGAAGACCGAGTCGATCGTGATGATCGGCGAGATCGGCGGCTCGGCCGAGGAGGAGGCCGCGCAGTTCCTGCGGGACGAGGCCAAGCGGGGCCGAAGCAAGCCCATGGTCGGCTTCATCGCCGGCCGCACGGCGCCTCCGGGCCGCCGCATGGGCCATGCCGGCGCGATCATCTCGGGCGGCAAGGGCGGCGCCGAGGACAAGATCGCCGCCATGGAGGCGGCCGGCATCCGCGTCTCGCCGTCGCCGGCCCGGCTCGGCTCGACCCTGGTGGACGTCCTCAAGGGCTGAGGCCAGCGCGCCTGCGTTGCGGCCGGCGCAGGGCCGCGACCCCCATATCGACCTTGTCGGGGCGTGTTCTCGCCCCGGGTCAATTTCAGGGCGATCCGCCCCGCGAGCGGGTCGCCGACAGGGCAGCCGGCCTGCCCGCGCGACAGGATGAACGGACCATGGCACGCCAGGACGTGAACGAAGCGCTTCTCGAAACCTCGTTCCTCTACGGCGCCAACGCCGCCTACATCGAGGAATTGCAGGCGGCCTACGCCCGCAACCCGGCCTCGGTGGATCCGGAATGGCAGGCCTTCTTCAAGGGCCTGGGCGAGGACGAGACCCTCGTCGCGAAGAACGCTGCGGGCGCGTCCTGGGAGAAGCCCAACTGGCCGGTGCCGGCGAACGGCGAGCTGGTCTCGGCGCTGGACGGGAACTGGGGCGCCCTGGAGAAGGCGATCGGCGACAAGATCGTCGCCCGGGACGCCAAGGAGCCCAAGCCCGGCAAGCCGGTCGACAGCGTCGCCGCCACCACGGGCGTGTCTGTGGAGCAGGCCGCCAAGGATTCGGTGCGGGCGATCATGCTGATCCGCTCCTACCGCATGCGCGGTCACCTGCACGCCAAGCTCGACCCGTTGGGGCTCGCCCCGCGCGGCGACCACGAGGAGTTGCACCCGCAGCATTACGGCTTCACCGAAGAGGCCGACTGGGACCGCCCGATCTTCCTCGACAATGTGCTGGGCCTCCAGTTCGGGACGATCCGCGAGATCGTCGACATCCTGGAGCGGACCTACTGCCAGACGCTCGGCGTCGAGTTCATGCACATCTCCGATCCCGCCGAAAAGGCGTGGATCCAGGAGCGCATCGAGGGCAAGGACAAGGAAATCTCCTTCACGCCCGAGGGCCGGCGCGCGATCCTGAACAAGCTGATCGAGGCCGAGGGCTTCGAGAAGTTCCTGGACCTGAAGTACACCGGGACGAAGCGCTTCGGCCTCGACGGCAGCGAGTCGATGATCCCGGCGCTGGAGCAGATCATCAAGCGTGGCGGCGCGCTCGGCGTGCGCGAGATCGTGCTCGGCATGGCCCACCGGGGCCGGCTCAACGTGCTGACCAACGTGATGGCCAAGCCGTTCCGGGCGGTGTTCCACGAGTTCAAGGGCGGCTCCGCCTCGCCGGCGGAGGTCGAGGGCTCGGGCGACGTGAAGTACCACCTGGGCGCCTCGTCCGACCGCGCCTTCGACGGCAACAACGTCCACCTGTCGCTCACCGCCAACCCGTCCCACCTCGAGATCGTCGATCCGGTGGTGCTCGGTAAGGTCCGGGCCAAGCAGGACCAGTGGGCCAAGCCGCATATCCAGCGCGCCAGCGTGCTGCCGCTTCTGATCCACGGCGATGCCGCCTTCGCCGGGCAGGGCGTGGTCGCGGAGTGCTTCGGCCTGTCGGGGCTGAAGGGCCACCGGACCGGCGGCTCGGTGCACTTCATCATCAACAACCAGATCGGCTTCACCACCGACCCGCGCTTCTCCCGCTCCTCGCCTTATCCGTCGGACGTGGCGAAGATGGTCGAGGCGCCGATCTTCCACTGCAACGGCGACGACCCGGAGGCCGTGACCTTCGCGGCCAAGGTGGCGGTCGAGTACCGGCAGAAGTTCGGCAAGCCGGTCGTGATCGACATGCTGTGCTACCGCCGCTTCGGCCACAACGAGGGCGACGAGCCGGCTTTCACCCAGCCGAAGATGTACCAGCGGATCCGCAAGCATCCCTCGGTGCTGGAGACCTACGGCCGCCGGCTCGTCGAGAACGGCACCCTCGACCAGGAGGCCCTGGACGCCCGCAAGGCCGAGTTCCGCCAGATCCTCGACACCGAACTCGACGTCGCCACCAACTACAAGGCCAACAAGGCCGATTGGCTCGACGGCCGCTGGTCCGGCTTCAAGGCCGTGCACGAGGACGTCGACGATCCGCGCCGCGGCCGCACCGCCGTGCCGGCCGAAACCCTGCAGGAGATCGGCCGCAAGATCACCCAGGCGCCCCCGGGCTTCCACCTGCATCGCACGATCCAGCGGTTCATGGACAACCGCGCCAAGGCGGTTGAGACCGGCGCCGGCATCGACTGGGCGACCGCCGAGGCCCTGGCCTTCGGGGCGACGCTGCTCGACGGCAACCGGGTCCGGCTCTCCGGCCAGGACGTCGAGCGCGGCACCTTCTCGCAGCGCCACGCCGTGGTGATCGACCAGGAGAACGAGCAGCGCTTCACGCCGCTCAACGCCATCCGCGACGGCCAGGCCTCGATCGAGATCATCAACTCGATGCTCTCCGAGGAGGCGGTGCTCGGCTTCGAGTACGGCTACTCGCTGGCCGAGCCGAACGCTCTGGTCCTCTGGGAGGCCCAGTTCGGCGACTTCGCCAACGGCGCCCAGGTTGTGATGGACCAGTTCATCGCGAGCGGCGAGCGCAAGTGGCTGCGCATGTCCGGCCTCGTGCTGCTGTTGCCGCACGGCTACGAGGGCCAGGGTCCCGAGCATTCCTCCGCCCGCCTGGAGCGCTACCTCCAGGCCTGCGCCGAGGACAACATGCAGGTGGCCAACGTCACCACCCCAGCCAACTACTTCCACATCCTGCGCCGGCAGCTGAAGCGGGACTTCCGCAAGCCGCTGGTGCTGATGACGCCGAAGTCGCTGCTGCGCCACAAGCGGGCGGTCTCGACGCTCGACGCGCTGGCCGAGGGTTCGACCTTCCACCGCGTCCTGTGGGACGATTCCGAGGAGGAGGGCGCGCCCAACAAGCTGGTGCGCGACGACAAGATCCGCCGCGTCGTCCTGTGCTCCGGCAAGGTCTACTACGACCTGCTGGAGGAGCGCGAGAAGCGCGGCCTGAACGACGTCTACCTGATGCGCGTCGAGCAGCTCTACCCGTTCCCGCTCAAGGCCCTCGCCAACGAGATGGGCCGGTTCCGCAACGCGGACGTGGTCTGGTGCCAGGAGGAGCCCAAGAACATGGGCGCCTGGTCCTTCGTCGAGCCCTACCTCGAATGGGTGCTCGGCCAGGCCGGCTCCGCGGTGAAGCGCGCCCGCTACGTCGGCCGCCCGGCCTCCGCGTCCACGGCCGTGGGCCAGATGTCCAAGCACCAGGCCCAGCTCCAGGCGTTCCTCAACGAGGCGCTGGCGGTCTGATTTTTTGAAAACCCGGCGGTGACCCATTCGGGCCGCCGTCCCCAACACGTCCAGGCCGTCCGGCACGGCCCAACCGATCCGGAAGTGCGAAGACCATGGCTACCGACATCCTCGTCCCGACGCTCGGCGAATCCGTGACCGAGGCCACCATCGGCCGCTGGTTCAAGAAGCCCGGCGACACGGTCGCGGTCGACGAGCCGATCGTCGAACTCGAGACCGACAAGGTCACCCTGGAGGTCAACGCCCCGGCTGCCGGCCAGCTTGGCGAGATCCTGGTCAAGGACGGCGAGACGGTGGAGCCCGGCGCCCTGCTCGGCTCGATCGTCGAGGCGGGCGCCGCCGCGGCCTCCGGCGGCGGCAAGAAGGCTGCCGCCAAAGAGGCCCCGAAGGAGGCCGCCGAGACCAAGTCCGAGAGCCGCAGCGAGG
>NZ_VRVD01000005.1:0-41997 GCF_008040015.1 Methylobacterium sp. WL18
CCGACCGCCCGAGCGGACAGTTCGGCCACCGTGGCGATCAGGTCGGCGCGGACGGGGACGGCCATCTCGGCGGCGCCCGTCGGCGTCGGCGCCCGGCGGTCGGAGACGTAGTCGATCAGCGTGGTGTCGGTCTCGTGCCCGACCGCCGAGATCAGCGGGATCGCGCTCTCGAACGCGGCGCGGACCACGCATTCCTCGTTGAACGCCCACAGATCCTCGATGGAGCCGCCGCCGCGGGCGACGATCAGCACGTCCGGCCGGGGCAGGGGGCCGTCCGGGGCCAGGGTATTGAATCCGCGGATCGCGGCCGCAACCTCCTCGGCCGCGCCGTCACCCTGGACCCGTACCGGCCAGACCAGCACGGGGCGCGGGAAGCGGTCCTCCAGCCGGTGCAGGATATCGCGGATCACGGCTCCGGTGGGCGAGGTGACGACGCCGACCACGCGCGGCAGGTAGGGGATGGCCCGCTTGTGCTCCGGAGCGAACAGGCCCTCGGCGGTGAGCAGCTTCTTGCGCTCCTCCAGCAGGGCCATCCAGGCGCCGAGACCCGCTGGCTCGAGGCTTTCGACCACGATCTGGTACGAGGATTTTCCTGCGAAGGTGGTGATGCGGCCGGTGGCGACCACCTCCAGCCCCTCCTGGGGCTTCTGGCGCAGGCGCCCGAACACGCCCTTCCAGACAACGGCATCGATCCGCGCCTGGCCGTCCTTCAGGGAGAAGTAGGCGTGGCCGGAGCCGTGCTGGCCGCGATAGCCGGAGATCTCGCCGCGCAGGCGCACATGACCGAACGCGTCCTCCAGGGTTCGCTTAAGTGCGCCCGCCAGTTCGCCGACCGACCATTCAGGCTGGTTGGCGGTGAGCATGCTGGTCGGCGGAATATCCGCCGCGGGCGAGGCTGCGGGGCGCGGAGGCGGCACGAGGGGCATGGGCGGACGGTAGAGCAAGAGGCTGAAAACTGGAAACCGGATTTCCGGCCGGTCGAATCCGACGCTGGGGCGGTGCTGCGGCGCACGGCGCCTTTTGCCGGTGGCATTTCCGGTCAGCCGAAATCCGCTTCCCAATCGCGGCCGCCGTAGAAGATGCGCAGGATCACGACGCGGCGATCCTCGACCGTGAAGGCAACCGTGACACGCCGTGCGAAGCCGATCGTGCGCAGGCCTGGGCGAAGTTCGCTGTGCAAGGTCCCGCGCTCGGCGCCGTATTCAAGCCCCTCGCAGAACGCACGGATGCTCTGTTCGAAGCCCGACGCGATGGCGGGCGTGCCGGCCTGCGCGATGGTGTCGTAGATCCAATCGAGGTCGTCACCGGCAGCAGGCGCGTAGATAATGCTCCGCCGCTTCACGTCCCAGGCCGAATCCGCGCTTCGTGACGAAGGCGCATCCGCTCGGCCATGTCCTCCGACGAGATGGCGCGCTCGGGATGCGCTCTCATCGCGTCGTAGGTCACAACCACTTCCTCGCGCAGCCAGCGCTCGACGGCGGCGTCACGCTCCTGAAGGGCACGCAATCCGGCCCGCACCACCTCGCTGGCGCTCGCAAACGCACCGGTCTTGACCTGTGCATCAATGAACGCGGCCTGCTCGGCAGGAAGGCTGAAGGTTCGCTTCTCGGACGCAGCCATGCGGGTTCTCGCGTCGGCGGGTATGAAAGTATCATACCATCGTGGGGACGCGCCGCAACCTCTGGAACGTCTTCACCCGGTCGTGCCGGAGACGCCTATCCACGCGATGTCGGGCCGAGCGCCGGTCGCGGCAACGCGGCGGACGCCTACTCCACGGCCAGTTCGCGCGGGGCGTCCGAGATCGTGATCCGGGGCACGAACAGCGACAGCACCAGGGTCAGCAGAGCCACCGCGAAGACCGTCCAGAACGTGCCGTGGAGCGCATGCTGCAGCCCGTCCCGGATCGCGTCGCCGCCGGCGCCGAGGCTGCCGGGATCCTCCAGGAGACTCCGGAGCTGGCCGGAATCGACCGGTGAGCCGTCTGCCGGATGGGCCAGCCGGTAGTTCAGCACCGCGCCGAGCGCCGTGGCGCCCAGGGTCGAGCCGAGGTTGCGCGCGAAGATGTTCGAGGCGGTGGCGGCGCCGCGCTGCGCCCAGGCGACGCTGTCCTGGATGATCACGATGGCGGCGGTGGACAGAAAGCCCATACCGAGCCCCATCACGATCGAGCCGCAGGCGGCCACGATCGGCGAGGTCTCCGAACCCAGGGCGACGAACGCGGTGGCGCCCAGCGGCAGTAGCGTCGCGCCGAGCAGCAATGTCGGGCGCAGGCCGAACCGTACGAAGTTTCGGGCCGCCGTGGTGGCGCCGATCGGCCAGCCGAGCACCATCAGCGTGAGGGTCAGGCCGGCGATCAGGGGCGACTGCCGTAGGACGCCCTGGACGTACATCGGCAGGAACGCGGTGAGCCCGATCACGGTCATGCCGGAGAGCAGCGTCGCGGCGTTGGTGGTCGCGATGGGGCGCTGCATCCACAGGCGGACGTCGAGCATCGGGTCGGCGGCCCGGCGTTCCTGGAGCACGAACAGGATGGCCGCCACCACGAAGCCGAGTGCCGGCCACAGGGCCGCCGAAGCCGACGTGCCGGCCTCCGTCAGCGCCATCATCAGCGCGGCGATGGCCGCGGTGAACAGGGCGGCACCGAGTGCGTCGATCGGCCGGCTGCGACGCTCGACGCTCTCCCGCAGGTAGGCCAGGAACAGGCCCGCCGCGACGAGACCCACGGGCAGATTGATCCAGAAGATCCACGGCCAGCTGAGATGGCCGATGATCAGGCCCCCGACCAGGGGTCCCGCCACCGACGAGATGCCCCACACGCTGGCGAGATAACCCTGGACCTTGCCGCGCTCCCGGGCCGGGTAGAGATCGCCGATCACCGTCAGGCTCACCGGCTGGATCGCTCCCGCGCCGACGCCCTGCACCAGGCGGAACAGGATCAGGGAACGCATCGACCAGGCCAGCCCGCACAGCAGCGAGCCGGCCAGGAACACGGCGATGCCGAACAGCAGCACCGGACGGCGCCCGTAGAGGTCGGACAGCTTGCCGAACACCACCGTGGTGGCGGTCTGAGTCAGCAGGAACGAGCCGAACACCCAGGCATACAGGTGGAGGTCGCCGAGCTGGCCGGCGATCTGCGGCATCGCGGTCGAGACGATGGTCGCCTCGATGGCGATCATGAACATCGCCGCCATCACCGCGGCGAGGACCAGCGGGCGGCGCGTCTCGGAAGGACTGGGCATGGGCGCGGTCTAGGCCCGGCTCCGGCCGAGACCTAGCGCCGAAGGCGGGCTCCCGCGCGGCCCCGCTTCCGGGCCGTGCGGGAGCGCACATCCGCGGCTACGCTTCCACGTCGGCGTCCAGGTCTCGGCCGCGGGTCTCGGGCAGCAGGAAGGCCGCGATCGTCCCGACCAAGCTGAAGGCCGCCAGGTAATAGGCCGGGGCGAGCCGGTCGCCGGTGGCGGCGATCAGCCAGTTGATCACGTAGTTGGTGCTGCCGCCGAAGACCGAGACCGAGAGCGCGTAGACGATCGACAGCCCGGCGCTGCGCACCGCCCGCGGCAGCGCCTCCGGAATCCCGACGATCACCGCCGCGGCGTTGATGGAGGAGAGCGCCGAGAGCAGGAAGGTCACGGCGTAGACGCTCATGGCGCTCGGGGATCGCACCACCCAGGCGAAGGCCGGGACCGCCAGGATCAGGATGAGCGTCCGCGGCCAGATCATCACCGGGCGCCTTCCGACCCGGTCCGCCAGCCAGCCCCCCAGCAGCGGGAAGATCACCGAGGCCAGGCCCAGCGCGATCGGCACCGCGGTCGCGGCGGTCTCGCTCAGGCCCAGGGTCGCGCCGGCATAGACCGGCATGTTGGTGCCGACGGCGTTCGAGACCGTGGAGGCGGCGATGACCAGGAAGGTCAGGCCCAGCAGGCGGCCGTGCTCGCGCAGGAGACGCCCGACCACCGCGAGGGTCGAGGGGGCAGCGTGGGGATCCTCCTCGGCGCCGGCGGTCTCGGGCAGGTGGCTGCGGATCACCAAGCCGACCGGAACGACGCAGAGGCCGAGCGCGAACATCAGCCGCCAGCCCCAGGCCGACATCGCCTGATCGCCGACCACGAGGGCCAGGATGGTCGCGATGATGCCGGCGAACAGGGCCGCGCAGCCCTGGCTGGCGATCTGCCAGCTGGTCACGAAACCTCGCTTGGCCGGCGGTGCCGCCTCGAGCAGGTAGGCGGTGGACGGGCCGACCTCGCCGCCGAGCGCGAGACCCTGAATGAGACGGCCCGCGATGACGATCACCTGTGCCCAGCCGCCGATCGCCGCGTAGGACGGGCATGCGGCCAGCATCAGCATGCCGAGCGCCATCAGCGCGATGGTGATCAGCATCGCCGGCTTGCGCCCGGCCCGATCCGCGAAGGCGCCGATCAGCACGCCGCCGATCGGCCGCATCACGTAACCGATGCCGAACAGGGCGAGCGACGCCAGCAGGCTGTGCGTCGGGTCGGTGGCCGGAAAGAACGCTTCGCCGATCGGTTTCGCGAAGAACGCGTAGACCGTGAAATCGTAGAATTCGAGGGCGTTGCCGAGCACCACGGCCCCGACCGCCTTGCGGTCGAGGGCGGGGTGGGCCGGCGCGGCGGCGTGTACCTGCGTCGTGGCATCCATCAGCGAGTCGGCTCCCCGGCCGGCGGATGCTTGGCGATTCCCCCCGTCACCGGCTCGGCGCCATCGGAGACGGCTTCGTCGTAGCCCGCAAGCCAGCGGTCTCGGGCTTCGGTGCCTTCGGCATAGGGGCAGGCCTCGCGGGCCAGACCCTTTCCGGGCGCGGCCTTGCCGAGCGCATGCGTGTCGAGGTCGTTCGGTGGCGAATCCATTCGGGCGGCGCTCCTCGTGTGGCGGCCGCCGCGATGTAGGGCGCGCGGGGCGGGGCGCTCAATGCAGGGTCGGATCCGCGTCCGGCGGCAGCGATACGACCTCGCTGAACGGGAATTCCAGAACGACGTCGCCGGCTTCGTCGGTGACCACCAGGCAGGCGGTCAGGAGCCTGGCCTGATCCCGGGCCTCGGCCAGGGCCGCACGGATCGTGTCCTGGGCCTTCTCCCAGGCCTGATCCGGATCGCGCAGAGCGACGCCGGTCGCATCGGTGATCACGTCGTCGCCGATCTGCGTGTGGAAGAAGTAGCGCGGCATGACCTTCAACCCCGGTGTCGACCGCTCCGGCAGAGCGGCAGGCTCCAGATGGGGATCGGAGCGGCCGCAATCAGCAGCCGTCCTAGCCGTTGGCGGCGCTCCGTGCCGAAGCATCGGGGACCGGCCGGAGGGTGTGCACGGTGGCGGAGGCGCCCCCCGTGCGGTGGATCTTCTCCATGGCCATCAGCGGTCGCAATTCCGGCTCCGCGAAGTCCATCAGCCGGGCGTTGCGCCAGCGCGGCTTTCCGGCTCCACGACCGAACCAGCGCGGTCGCACCTCCTCGACCAGCAGGACGAGCCGGCCCGTCCAGGATTTGCGGAACCAGAACCGCCCGGTCAGAGACATCGTCCGATCCTCGTCAACTGTCCCGCCCGGAACGATGGGCCGGGATCGCGGCGCCCCGCTCTCGAGCAGTCCGATACCCGACTTGGTCGCGTAGATACCAATCTTCATAACAGACCGATCGGGTATCGACCGATATCCACAGGCCACCATCGGGCACACCGGCGCTCAGCGCATGACGTGACGCGCGACCAGGCCGAGGACGAGGAGCCAGACAAGCCCCGAGGTGACGTAGACGAAGCCGCGCAGGAGCGCGGATTCCAGGGCATGGTGCGCCGAGACCTGTCCGGGCGCGTCAGCGCGAGGCTCCCCGGATGACCGGGCCGCGCCGCGCCCACCGCCGGGAGGGGCGGCGAGCATGCGGGTCAGGCTGTCCGGCAGCGGTCTGTGGTGGGTCTTCACGGATCGGAAGAATAGGCGCCGCCGATCCCGCCCGACAAGGCACCTGTCTTCAGGAAACCGCTGCGGGTGAATCGGCGGTCTGCCCGTGATAGAGAACGCCGACCTCGGCGGGACGGCCCGCCCTCGGCGTCCGATCATGTCCCTGCCACCTGTCCTGATCACGGGCGTCGCCGGCTTCATCGGCAACGCACTCGCGCTGCGGTTTCTCGAGGCAGGCCGGGAGGTCGTGGGCCTCGACAACGTCAACGCTTATTATGACGTCGGCCTGAAGGAGGCGCGGCTCCGGCGCCTCGATCCGTTCCAGGGCTACAGCTTCGCGCGCCTCGACCTGACCGACACGGCAGGCCTCGATGCGCTGTTCGGCCGGCACGGCTTTCGAACCGTCGTCCACCTCGCGGCACAGGCCGGCGTGCGCTACTCGCTCACGAACCCGCAGGCCTACGCGGCGAGCAACCTCGTCGGCTTCCTCAATATCCTCGAAGCCTGCCGCCACGGCGGCGTCGAGCACCTGCTCTACGCGTCTTCGAGTTCGGTCTACGGCGCGGTCACGGCCATGCCGTTCTCGATCCACCAGAACGTCGACCATCCGGTAAGCCTCTACGCGGCCACCAAGAAGGCCAACGAGTTGATGGCCCACAGCTACAGCCACCTCTACCGGCTGCCGACCACCGGCCTGCGCTTCTTCACCGTATACGGACCCTGGGGCCGGCCGGACATGGCGATGTCCCTGTTCGCCCGCGCGATCCTGGCCGGAGAGCCGATCCGGGTGTTCAACGAGGGCCGGATGCGGCGCGACTTCACCTATATCGACGACATCGTCGAGGGGATCGTCGCCCTGGCCGAAAGGCCGGCTGCGCCCAACCCGGACTGGAGCGGAGCCGATCCGGATCCGGGCACCAGCGCGGCGCCGTATCGCATCTACAACATCGGCAACAACGAGCCGGTGGAGTTGATGCAGATGATCGCGCTTCTCGAAGAGTCGCTCGGGCGCAAGGCCGAGACGATCCTGCTGCCGATGCAGCCCGGCGACGTGCCGGCCACCTTCGCGGATATCGACGACCTCGCCCGCGACACCGGCTTCCGGCCGGCGACACCGCTGACGCTCGGCATCGCGCGCTTCGCCGACTGGTATCGCGGCTTCTACGGCCTCTGAGCCACGAGGCTGCACCTCATCGACGACGTCCTGAAGGTCGATGCGAGCGTCCGGTTTCGCGCCGCCGGTAGCCGAGCAAGGCTGCGATCCCGACGAAGGCGGCCAGCGCCGTCCACATGCCGCCCTCGCCGAGCTTGCCGAACGCGACCGACAGGCGGTCCGGCTCGTCCACGAGCGCGATCACGATTCCGACAAGTCCGCAGAGCGTCACGAAGATCGCCAGGACGCGGAAGGTCATCGTGGGCACTCCCGGCGCCGCGAAGGGCGCGAGCCGGCGGGCGACCGGCCGATCCTGTCTAGGTCTTCGCCCGAGCGGACTGCAAGCGCGCAGCCGAGACCGGGCGCCGTCGGCCCATCCCAATGCAGCTTCCATCGGCCGCAGGCCGCTGAGGACGGGCCCCGCCGTTGAGGGTCTGGTCGCCAGCGCATGCGGCGGGACGGCGGCCTCGCGAGGCTAGGCCGTTGCACCATCTGCGTGTAATCATTTAGAGCTGTTCCAGGCAGGAAAGCTCTGCTTCAAACGCTGCCGCGACAGCGGCCAAAAGGAGGAAATCCATGCGTTCACTCATTCTCGGCGCCGTTCTCGCTGCCTTGATCCCGCTTTCCGCACAGGCCCAGGAGGCCGGTGATGCGGCTGCCGGCGAGAAGGCGTTCGCCCCGTGCAAGGCCTGCCACAACTTTCAGAAGAACGGCGTCGGTCCGGACCTGAAGGGCGTGGTCGGGCGCAAGGCCGGCACCTACGAGGGCTACAACTACTCCGCCGCGCTGAAGAATTCCGGCATCACCTGGGACGAGGCCAACCTTCACGAGTGGCTGAAGAACCCGAAGACCAAGGTGCCCGGCACCAAGATGATCTTCCAGGGCTACCCCGACGACAAGAAGATCAACGACGTGATCGCCTACCTCAAGACGCAGTCCTGAGCCCTCGCTCCAAGGTCTGACCACCAAACGAAGGCATCCGCGCAGCCGCGCGGGTGCCTTCCGTCGTTCAGGACCGCCCGATGAGCGGATCGAGGCTCGAGACGGCGTGCTATTCCGGGATCAGCCCGGCTTGAAGCCCGAGCCGCAGGGTCACCAGATCGTTCAGCAGATCCTTCCGGCCCTGCACGTTCAGGCCGGTCCTGTCGCCGGCCTCGTCGGGGAGGCAGGCGAGCACGTCGCGCAGCTTGGCTCCGGCGGGCGTGAGGAAGATGCTGACCTGCCGCTCGTCGGCCCGGTCGCGGGCGCGCCGCACCCGTCCGGAGGCTTCCAGTCGCTTGAGCAGGGGCGTCAGGGTCCCGGAATCGAGGAACAGGCGGTTTCCGATCTCCTTGACCGACAGGCCGTCCTCTTCCCACAGGACCAGCAGGACGAGATATTGCGGGTAGGTCAGCTCGTGCTGGCCGAGGAGGTTGCGATAGGCACGGCCGAAGGCGTGCGCGGCGGCGTAGACCGCGAAGCACAATTGGTTGTCGAGGCGCTGCCGGTCCCGCTGCGATAGCTGATCGGCGGGCGCCTGACCCGCCTTGGTGGTTGGCGCAGCGCCGCTCTGCGGAGCAGTCGGGCCTGACATGGGATGGACTCTCTCTGGTAAAGGCGGCCTATCGTACCGGTATGCCGAAGGGCACTCTTAGTCAGTTCGTCAAACCTGTACAATTCTCGTGGACCGCGGACGTGCCACAGATCCTCTGCGACGTTCAGCCATCCATCAATGGGTGCAGATCTCGTACCATCGCTTTCAGGCGTTCATCGAGGACGTGCGTGTAGATCTGCGTCGTCGAGATATCGGCGTGACCGAGCAACTCCTGGACGATGCGCAGATCGGCCCCGTTCTGCAGCAGATGACTGGCGAAGGCGTGGCGCAGGACGTGCGGGCTGACGCGGTCTGGGCGCAAGCCCGCCGCCAGCGCCACGGCCTTGAGGTCCCGGGCGAAGGCCTGCCGGGTGAGGTGGCCGCTGTCGCTGTCGGCGGGAAACAGCCACGGGGACTCCTCCGGCACCGCGGCGAGGTGGGCGGTCATCGCGGCCCTGGACGCCTCGGTCAGCGGGACGAGCCGCTCTCGGCCGCCCTTGCCCTTGATGAACAGGTAGCGCTCACGGGTGGCGCCCGCGGTGCGCGGGAGGGCGACGAGTTCCGAGACGCGCAGGCCCGTCGCATAGAGAAGCTCGAGCAGGCAGACCATCCGGCGGGCCCGGCGCGCCGGACCGGGCTGCTCGTCGGCGGAGGCCGCCGCATGGGCGGTGGCCAGTAGGCCGTCCACCTCGGCGATCGACAGCACCTTCGGCAGCGTGCGGCCCCGGCGCGGTCCCGAAACCGCGACGCTCGGATCGGCTTCGGCGTATCCCTCAGCGTAGAGAAACTTGTGGAAGCCGCGCACGCACGACAGGCGCCGCGCCGCCGACGACGCCATCAACCCCCGTGTCTCCAGGCCGGCGACGAACGCCCGGAGGCTGTGGGTGTCGGCCTCTTCGAGCGGGATGCCCGCGCGCTTGAGATAGGCGAGGTAGTCGTCGAGGTCGCGCCGGTAGGCGGCCAGCGTGTTGGCGCCGGCACCGCGCTCGGCGGCCAGCATGTCGAGATAGGCGGCGACCTCCGGGGACGGAGGCGGAGGCGGAGCCGCGCCGCCGGCGACTGCCGCGCTCAACGGCTGCCCGGTTGGAGCTTCGAGGCCGGGATGGTCACGGTCATCTCCCGGGGGGGCGGCACCACGAAGTTCGCCAGCGCGAACATCGCCGCGAAGACGAGTCCGGCCAGGATCGCGAGGGTAGCGAAGAAACGGAACAGGGTCGGCACGTCGGTCGAACCTCGGGCAGACGAGCGCAGTCGGCGGGGAGGGAGCGCGCGGAAATCTCCCCCGAAATGTCGCGAAGGCTCGGTTTCCATCATGCGATCACGGCGCTGACAAGGCCTGTAAGGACACAGCGATGCGTTTCGCAGGCCGCTTGAATCGCGCTAAGAGCCTGGCACAGGATTGGAAGCCCCCCAGCGAGGCGCGCACGGGGCGGCGTCAGGGAGCCGGAGACGCCACGAACATGCGATGCTGCCGTCGATGAGCGAAGAAGACGTCGGTGAACCGATCGAGGCGCGCCTGCGCCGGGCGCTGGGCCTGCGCTCGATCGTGCTCGTCGGCTTGATGGGGGCGGGCAAGAGCACGGTCGGCCGGCGCCTCGCCAGCCGGCTCGGGCTGATCTTCAAGGATGCCGACAGCGAGATCGAGGCTGCGGCCGGCCTGACCATCCCCGATATCTTCGCGATCTACGGCGAGCCGAGCTTCCGCGACGGCGAAGAGCGCGTGATCTCGCGCCTCCTGCGCGCCGGCCCCCTCGTGCTGGCGACCGGCGGCGGCGCCTACCTGCGCGAGGCGACGCGGGTGCGCATCCGGGAATCCGCCATCTCGGTCTGGTTGAAGGCCGATCTCGACGTGCTGATGCGGCGGGTGCGCAAGCGCGGCAACAGGCCCCTGCTCCACACCGACGATCCCGAGGCGACGATGCGCGACCTGATGGCAGTCCGCCACCCGGTCTACGCGGCCGCCGACGTGGTGGTGATCTCCCGGGAGGTCTCGCACGACCGGGTCGTCCAGGACGTGCTGGAGGCGCTGGACGCCCACATGAATGCCGCCGCCCCGCGCCCCATCGCCGCCCAGTGACGCCCAAGCGAGCCTGTCCGTGACCGAGCCATCGACCCAACCGGTTCCCCTGACGGTCCACGTGCCCCTCGATGCCGGGCGCGACTACGACATCCTGATCGGGCGTGGCCTGATCGAGACGGCCGGCGCGCAGGTGGCGGCCCTCGGGGGCCGGCGGGCGGCGATCGTCACCGACGAGAATGTCGGGGCGCTCTATGGCGAGCGGCTGCGCGACAGCCTGGAGCGGGCGGGCCTGAACGCCGGTTTCGTCACGGTGGCGCCCGGCGAAAGCTCGAAATCCTACGCGGGCTACGCGCAAGTCTGCGACGGCCTGCTGGCGCTGAAGGTCGAACGCGGCGATCTCGTGGTCGCCCTCGGGGGCGGCGTGGTCGGGGATCTCGCCGGTTTCGCGGCTGCCACCCTGCGCCGGGGCGTACGCTTCGTGCAGGTCCCGACCAGCCTGCTCGCCCAGGTCGATTCCTCGGTGGGCGGAAAGACCGGGATCAACGCGCCGCTCGGCAAGAACCTGATCGGCGCCTTCCATCAGCCGCGCCTGGTTCTGGCCGACACGGCGGCGCTCGACACCCTGTCCGAGCGCGAGATGCGCGCCGGCTACGCCGAGGTCGCCAAGTACGGGCTGATCGCCGATGCCGGCTTCTTCGACTGGTGCGAGGCCAACTGGCGCGGGATCTTCTCGGGCGGTCCCGAGCGTGACGAGGCCGTCGCCGCGTGCTGTCGGGCCAAGGCCGGCGTGGTGACCCGGGACGAGCGGGAGGACGGCGAGCGCGCGCTGCTCAACCTCGGGCACACGTTCGGGCACGCCCTGGAGCGGCTCACCGGCTACGAGTCGGCCCGGCTCGTCCACGGGGAGGGCGTCGCGATCGGTCTCGCCCTGGCCTATCGGTTCTCGGCCCGGCTCGGGCTGTGCGCGGGCCAGGATGCCGGCCGCGTCGCCAACCACCTGGCGCTCGCCGGCCTGCCGACACGCCTCCAGGCGGTCCCGGGCGGATGCGGCGACGCCGACGCCATCCTCGACGCGATGGCCCAGGACAAGAAGGTCCGCGACGGCGCCCTGACCTTCATCCTCGCCCGCGGCATCGGCCAGAGCTACATCGCCCCCGGGATCGACCGGGGGGATGTGCGGGCGTTCCTGCTGGACGAACTCGCCGCCGATCGTCAGGCCTGAGGGTATCCATTCGACCATCGGCCTTGCCTTGCGCCGGTCGGACCGCTATGAGCCTGCCACGTCCGGGACGGCGCAAACCGTCACGGGAGCCTGGCTCGAACCGCCCTCGGGGCGCTCGGGACAGAGGTTCGGGATCGGTGCGCCGATCTCGCCGGTTGCCGGTGTAGCTCAGTGGTAGAGCAGCGCTTTCGTAAAGCGAAGGTCGGGGGTTCAAATCCCTCCTCCGGCACCATCTTCCTCCGCAGACAGCGCTAGCGCACCCAATCGAGGTCGAGCCGCGAGCGGCTGGAGCGCGTGTCGGCCGAAAGTCGTCATGCTTGAGCGTCGCGTGCGCAGCACCTCGGTCGGAACCGGATTGCCCATCCTGGTGTAGGGCTTTCTGTGCCGCGTGGCGGCCCAGCAGGCGGGGATGCGTCATGAAAGCCGAGATCCTGGACGTCCGGTTCATCCATGAGGGCTGGAGCCGATTCGGGGTCGCGAAAGTGCGTCTCGCCGACGGCGCCGTGGTCGAGCGCGAGATCGAGGATCACGGCAACTCGGTGGGCGTCCTGCCCTACGATCCGGAGCGGCGGGTCGCCACGCTGGTACGGGAGCTGCGGGTGCCGCCCCTGTTCGCGGCCGGCGAGCAGGTCCAACTCGAAGCGCCGGCCGGCCTGATTGAGGACGGCAGCCCGGAGGAGAACGGTCGCCGGGAGGTTTTGGAGGAGGTCGGCTTGCGCCTGCACGCGCTCGAATTCGTCGGCGCGACCTATTCCTGCGCCAGCTTGACCACGGAAAAGCTGCATCTCTACCTCGCCCCCTACGGGATGGCCGACCGCGCCGAGGACGGTGGCGGCGCCGAAGGCGAGCACGAGAACATCCGGATCGTGGAAATGCCGCTCGCGGACCTCGCCGGGATGGCGGACCGGGCCGAACTCACCGACCTCAAGACGCTGACGCTGGTCCTGGCGCTGCGCGCCCGCCATCCGGAGCTTTTCGCGGCGTGAGAATCCGCTATCGCGTATTCGCGCAATGGTTGATCACCGCCGCGGTATTCGGCGCGGTCGCCTGGATCGCGTTTCACCTGCGCTGAGCAGAAACCCGTCTCAGGAATCGAAGCGATGAGCGAAGACGCCGTCACCGCCGAACCCCACGGCCTCGACCGGGGTCTGACCAATTACGGCGACCGCGATTTCGCCCGCTACCTGCGCCGCTCCTTCGCCCGGTCCATGGGCATCTCGCGCACGCTCCTCGACAAGCCGGTGGTCGGCATCGCCATGACGCCGTCCGGCTTCAACAATTGCCATCGCGGCATGCCGGAACTCGTGGAGGCTGTCTCCCGCGGGGTGCTGGCCGCCGGGGCCTTGCCGATGCCGTTCCCGACCGTGTCGCTCGGAGAGGTTTTCCTCAACCCGACCAGCATGATGTACCGCAACCTCATGGCCATGGACACCGAGGAGATGATCCAGGCCCAGCCGATGGATGCGGTGGTCCTGATCGGCGGTTGCGACAAGACCGTGCCGGCCCAGCTCATGGGGGCGGCCTCGGCCGGCCTGCCGGCGATCCAGGTCGTGACCGGCCCGATGTCCACCGGCCGCCATCGCGGCCAGCGGCTGGGTGCCTGCACGGATTGCCGGGGCTTCTGGGCCAAGTACCGGGCCGGCACGGTGGATGCGGAGGAGATCGCCGAGGTCGAAGGCCGGCTCTCGGTCACGGCCGGCACCTGCGCGGTGATGGGCACGGCCTCGACCATGGCCTGCATCGCCGAGGCGCTCGGCATGTCGCTTCCCGGGACCGCCGCGATCCCGGCCGTGCATTCGGACCGGCTGGTGGCCGCCGAGGAGACCGGACGCGCCGCGGTACGTTTGATCCAGACCAAAATCACCCCGGCGCAGGTCATCACGCAGAAATCTGTCGAGAACGCGATCCGGGTCCTGATGGCGGTATCGGGCTCCACCAACGCCATCGTGCACCTCACGGCCATCGCCGGGCGCCTCGGCATCCGCATCCCGTCCGGGCGCTTCAACGAAATCTCGGACGAGACCCCGGTGCTGGTCGACCTGAAGCCGGTGGGCGAGGGCTACATGGAGGATTTCCATGCCGCCGGCGGCATGGGTGCGCTGCTGCGCGAACTGCGCCCGCTCCTGCACCTCGACACCGTGGACGTGGAGGGCCGCACCCTGGCCGAGCGACTGGACGAGCCGGCCGGCTGGGTCGACCGGGCGGTGATCCGGGCTTTCGACGATCCGGTCTCGCCGGTGGGCGGCCTGGTGGCGCTGAGCGGCAACCTCGCCCCGGACGGAGCGATCTTCAAGCGCGCCGCCGCGACGCCCGAGCTGTTCGAATCCGAGGGGCGGGCGGTGGTGTTCACCGGCCTCGAAGACCTGAGCCGCCGCATCGACGACCCGGATCTCGACGTGGCGCCGGGCGACGTACTTGTGCTTCAGAATGCCGGGCCGCACGCCGCCGGCATGCCCGAGGCCGGCTACCTGCCGATCCCGAAAAAGCTCGCCCGGGCGGGGGTGAAGGACATGGTGCGGATCTCGGACGCGCGGATGTCCGGCACCGCCTTCGGGTCGATCGTGCTGCACATCGCCCCGGAGGCGGCCATCGGCGGCCCGCTCGGAGCCGTGCGCGACGGCGACCGGGTCCGCCTGTCGATCCGCGACAAGCGGATCGACCTGTTGGTGGACGAGACCGAGATCGCCCGGCGGCTCGCGGACCATCGACCGCCGCCGGCACCCAAGCGCGGCTACAAGGCGCTCTATCGGCGCACCGTCACCCAGGCGCCTGAGGGGTGCGACTTCGACTTCCTGATCGGCGACGGCGAGCCCGGCTGACACGCGGCTTGATCCTCGGGCGCCCCAGGGCCATCGTCCGGAGAAGCATCGGGAGGAGTCGAAGAGCATGACGCGCGCCTGCATCGTGGGCTGGGCCCACACACCGTTCGGCAAGCTCGAGGAGCCGGATGTCGAGGGCCTGATCGCGCGGGTGTCCGGCGAGGCGCTGGCCCATGCCGGGATCGAGGATTCCCAGGTCGACGGGATCTATGTCGGCGTCATGAACACCGGCTTCTCGAAGCAGGGTTTCGAGGGATCGCAGGTCGCGCTCAATCGTCCGGGCCTCGCCCACGCACCGGCGACGCATCTGGAGAACGCCTGCGCCACCGGCTCGGCGGCGCTCTACGCGGCCCTGGATTTCGTCGATAGCGGCCGCGGGCGGATCGCCCTGGTGGTCGGCGCCGAGAAGATGACGGCGAAATCCGTGGCCGAGACCGGCGACATCCTGCTCGGCGCCTCCTACCGGAAAGAGGAGGCCGACATCGAGGGCGGCTTCGCGGGCGTGTTCGGCCGGATCGCGGCCGGCTACTTCCAGCGCTACGGCGACCGCAGCGAGGAACTGGCCCGGATCGCCGCCAAGAATCACCGCAACGGTGTGGGCAACCCCTACGCGCAGCTCAGGAAAGACCTGGGCTTCGAGTTCTGCAACAAAGTTTCGGACAAAAATCCCTACGTGGCGGCGCCGCTGCGGCGCACCGACTGCTCGCTGATCTCCGACGGCGCCGCCGCCCTCGTCGTGGCGGATGCCGAGACCGCCGAGGGTCTGGCCCGCGCCATCGGCTTCCGCGCCCGTGCGCACGTCAACGACATCCTCCCCCTGTCGCGCCGGGATCCGACCGCGTTCAAGGGCGCCCGACTCGCCTGGGAGAAGGCGCGCGCGCAGGCCGGGATCGGCAACGACGACCTGTCGTTCGTGGAGACCCACGATTGCTTCACCATCGCCGAACTCATCGAGTACGAGGCGATGGGGCTGGCCGAGCCCGGCCAGGGTTACCGCGTCGTCCGCGAAGGGTTGACCGAGAAGGGCGGCCGGCTGCCGATCAATCCATCCGGCGGGCTGAAGTCCAAGGGCCACCCGGTCGGCGCGACCGGCGTCTCGATGCACGTGATGGCCTGCCTCCAGCTCATGGGCGAGGCCGGCGAGATGCAGGTGCCTGGCGCGAACCTGGCCGGGATCTTCAACATGGGCGGTGCGGCGGTCGCCAACTACGTGTCGATCCTGGAGCGGCGGCGCTGAGCCGAGGTCCGAGATGCCGTTGAGGACCGGACGCCACTCGCGCCCGCTCCCGTGCGGGCCGCGGTTTCACACATTGCCGGACGGAGCGCAGGTCCCCTCTCCCGTGCGGGAGAGGGACAGGGTGAGGGATCAGGTCTTTCCGGAGAGGGCGCATCCCTCACCCCAGCCCTCTCCGGCACGGGAAAGGGGGCCGGTCGCGGCCTGTACAAGCTGACGTGTGAACGCCGTGGCCCTGACGGGGCAGGGGCCTGCATTCTCGTCGGTTGAGAAGAATCAATCCCCTCAATCGAGCTTGTCGAGCGCCTGCTTCAGGTCGGCGATCAGGTCGGCCTCGTTCTCGAGGCCGATCGACAGACGCACGGTCTCGGGTCCGACCTGCGCGGCGGCCTTCTCGCCCTCCGGCAATTGCCGGTGCGTGGTCGAGGACGGGTGGATCGCCAGCGATTTGATCTCGCCGATGTTGACGAGGTGCGAGATCAGTTCGAGCCCGGCGATGAACGCCAGGGCCGCCGGCTCGCCGCCCTTCAGCGCGAAGGTGAAGATCGAGCCCGGTCCCTGCGGGGTGTAGCGCCGGGCGAGGTCCTCTCCGGTCTGGCCCGGCAGTCCGGGATAGCTCACCCAGGCCACCGCCGGGTGGTCCTTCAGGAAGGCCGCGACCGCCCGCGCGTTGGCGCAGTGCCGCTCCATGCGCAGCGGCAGGGTCTCGATGCCCATCAGGGTCAGGAACGCGTTCATCGGCGACAGGCCGGGGCCGAGATCACGCAGGCCGAAGAACCGGCAGGCCGCCGCGAACGGCGTCTCCGGGAAGCTCTTGGTCAGGACGAGGCCGTCGTAGTCCGGCCAGGGCTCGGTGATCAGGTTGTAGCCGCTGGTCCGGGTCCAGTCGAAGGTGCCGGCATCGCAGATCATGCCGCCGATGGTCTGGCCCGAACCGCTCAGAAACTTCGAGGTCGAGTGCCAGACGATATCCGCACCGTGCTCGATCGGCCGGATCAGCGCCGGCGAGGCCAGGGTGTTGTCGACCACGAGGGGCAGGCCGTGGCGACGGGCCACCGCGGCGATCCCGTCGAGGTCCACCACCGAGGCGCACGGGTTCACGATCGACTCGCAGAAGATGGCCCGGCATTCCGGCGTGATCGCCGCCTCGAAGTCCTCCGGCCGCATGCCGCGGGCGAAGCGCGGCTTCAGGTCGTAGCGGCCGTCGAGGCGCCGCATCAGACCGAGGGAGCCGCCGAACAGGCGCGGCGAAGCCACGTAGGCGTCGCCGCTCTTCATCAGGGTCATCAGCACCAGCATCATCGCCGACTGCCCGGAGGAGACCGCGACGCCGGCCTTGGCACCCTCCAGGTCGGCGACCCGGCGCTCCAGGGCGGCCACCGTCGGGTTCGACCCCCGCGAATACGAGAACCCGGACCGGCGGCCCGCGAAGATGTCCGCCGCCTGCTCGGTGGAATCGAACACGAAGCCGTTGGTGAAGTAGATCGGCTGGACCCGCGCGCCGGTGGCGGGGTCGGGCGCCGCGCCGGCATGGATGGCCCGGGTCGCGAAGCGGTGCTGTCGGCTGGTATCCGTCATGGCTCTCGGTCGGCTGTACGGCGCCCGGATCGTCGACGCGCCCGAGCCGGAGGAGGCTTCACGCCGCGCGACGGATGAAGGCCTGCAGGGTTCGGACCAGGGTCGTGGGCTCGTAGGGCTTCGGGATGAAGCGGGCGCCCTCCGGCATGTCGTTGGGGCCGGGGGTGCCCATGCCGGATACGACGAGGACGGGGATGGTCGGCCAGCGATGCGCCACGAGGCGGGCCAGGGCGAACCCGTCCATCGAGCCCTGCGGCATGTCGACATCCGTCATCAGGACGCCGACATCGTCGCGGTTTTCCAGGACCTTCAGCGCCTTGTCGGCGTGGCTGGCCTCCAGCACGGTGAAGCCGGCATCCGCCAGGGTGTCGGACGCCTCCATGAGCAGGAGGCCGTCATCTTCCACCAGCAGCACCACGGGTTGGTCGGACAAGCTTTCAGTCATCAGACCTGCAAAGGTTCAGTCGCGACGTTCGAAGCCCGCGCCGTATTCCCCGGACCTGCCCCCGTCAAGGCGCGGGACCTGCGGCGTCAGGCGGCCTCCTCGCGCTTGCCCAGGCGCTTGTCGAGATAGGTGTCCACCGTCTGGGTCAGCTCGTCGACCTTGCCGTCGAAGAAGTGGTTGGCGCCCTCGACCATCTGGTGCTCGATGATGACGCCCTTCTGCACCTTCACCTTTTCGATCACCGGCATGACGTCCCGGGCCGGTGCGACGCGATCCTCGGAGCCATGCACGAACAGGCCGGAGGAGGGGCAGGGGGCCAGGAAGGTGAAGTCGAAGCGGTTGGCCATCGCGGCGATCGAGATGAAGCCCTCGATCTCGGGACGCCGCATCAGCAGCTGCATGCCGATCCAGGCGCCGAACGACACGCCGGCGATCCAGCACGACTTCGCCTCCGGGTTGACCGACTGCACCCAGTCGAGGGCCGCGGCCGCGTCGGAGAGCTCGCCCGAGCCGTGGTCGAACGCGCCCTGGCTGCGGCCGACCCCGCGAAAATTGAAACGCAGGGCTGCGAAGCCGCGATTGGCGAAGGTGTAGAAAAGATTGTACACAATTTGATTGTTCATCGTACCCCCGAACTGGGGGTGCGGGTGCAGGACGATGGCAATCGGCGCGCCGCGCTTCTTGGGGGCCTGATAGCGGCCTTCCAGACGTCCGGCCGGGCCGGTGAAGATGACTTCAGGCATCGTTCAACTCTCGTTTCAGCGGTCGCCGGCCGCGCGATCTTGGGCAGTGAAGAGGCAGCCTTGACTCGCCGCACGCACACCATACAAACGCTCTTAGAACAGTTCTAGGCGATTAGAACTATTCTAATGTAGGTGAGCGGGCACGCTGTGCCAGTTCTCTGCACCAGCCATTCGGTTGGCGACATCTCATTTGTCGGCGCGCCTTAGCACGGCGAGCCGGTCCGCGGGCAAGGAATTGTCACGCGCCGCATGCAGGGGACCAGACGGAATCAGCATGAGCCGGGCCCGCGCCTATCTCGATTACAACGCGACCGCCCCCGTCCGCCCCGCCGTGGCGGAAGCGGTGACGCGCGCGCTGATGCTGCCCGGCAACCCGTCCTCGATCCATCAGGAGGGCCGGGCTGCCCGCGCCGCGCTGGAAGCCGCGCGCGGCCAGGTGGCGGCCCTCGTGGGCGCCCGCCCGGCGCAGGTTGTGTTCACCAGCGGCGGGACGGAGGCCGCGAATGCGGTCCTGTCCGGCGCGCTCGGCCGGCGTGGCCAGCCGAAGCCGACGCGGCTGCTCCATTCCGCCACCGAGCACCCCTGCGTCGCCGCAGGCCATCGCTTCCCCGCGGACGCGGTCGAGGAACTACCGGTCACACCGGACGGCGTGATCGAAATCCGGGCGCTCGAAAGACGCCTCGGCGCGCTTGCGGACGAGAGCGTGCTGATCTCGATCCATGCGGCCAACAACGAGACCGGCGCGATCCAGCCCCTGTCCGACGTCGTCGCCCTGGCCCGCGCCCATGGCCGGGCTCTGGTCCACACGGATGCCGTGCAGGCGGTCGGCAAGGTCGCCCTCGACATGGCAGCCCTGGGGATCGACGCGCTCACGCTGTCGGGCCACAAATTCGCGGCCCCCAAGGGGGTCGGCGCGATGATCCTGGCCGACGATGTCGCCTTGGACGCCGCGTTCCTGCGTGGCGGCGGGCAGGAGCGGCGCCAGCGCTGCGGAACCGAGTGCCTGCCGGCGATCGTTGGTATGGGCGAGGCGGCCCGGATCGCGACCGAAGCCCTCGTGGCAGAGGGCGTTCGCCTAGCGGGCCTGCGCGATCGGATCGAGGCTGGCATGCGCGTCCGAGCCCCCGAGGCCGTGGTGTTCGCGGCCGGTGCGCCGCGCCTGCCCAACACCCTGAGCTTCGCGGTTCCGGGCCTCGACGCGCCCGCCGCCCTGATCGCCTTCGACCTCGCCGGCGTGGCGGTGTCGTCGGGCTCGGCCTGCTCGTCGGGCAAAGTCGCCCGTTCGGCGACGCTGTCGGCGATGGGCGTCGCGCCCGAGCTTGCCGGGGGCGCACTGCGCGTCAGCCTCGGCTGGAATACGGTGGACGAGGATGCGTCATGCTTTCTCGACGCCTTCGAACGGGTCTTGCAGCCCCTATATAAGCGGCGAGGGTACGCGGCCTGAAACAGCCGCGTCCCACGCTTTCCGAAAGACGCTTCCCGGTCCTTGAAACCGGGCTTGCCAGGAGATGCTAATGCCTGCCGTGCAGGAAACAATCGACCGGGTCCGCTCGATCGACCTCGACCAGTACAAGTACGGGTTCGAGACCACCATCGAGATGGAGAAGTCCGCCAAGGGCATCTCCGAGGACGTCGTGCGCTTCATCTCGGCCAAGAAGAACGAGCCGGCGTGGCTGCTGGAATGGCGCCTCGACGCCTATCGCCGCTGGCTCACCATGAAGGAGCCGGAGTGGGCGCGGGTCGCGTACGACAAGGTCGATTATAACGACATCTATTATTACGCCGCGCCGAAGCGCCCGGCGGCGATGTCGCTCGACGAGATCGATCCCGAGATCCTGAAGACCTACGAGAAGCTCGGCATCCCGCTGCGTGAGGTCGAGGTGCTGGAAGGCATCGCGCCGGAGCGCCGCGTCGCGGTCGACGCCGTGTTCGATTCGGTTTCGGTGGCCACGACCTTCAAGAAGGAACTCTCCAAGGCCGGCGTGATCTTCATGCCAATCTCCGAGGCCGTGCAGGAATATCCGGAGCTGGTGAAGAAGTACCTGGGCACGGTGGTGCCCTCGACCGACAACTTCTTCGCGACGCTGAACTCGGCGGTCTTCTCCGACGGCTCGTTCGTCTACATCCCGCCGGGCGTCCGCTGCCCGATGGAGCTGTCGACCTACTTCCGCATCAACGAGCGCGACACCGGCCAGTTCGAGCGTACGCTGATCATCGCCGACAAGGGCTCGTACGTCTCGTATCTCGAGGGCTGCACCGCCCCGAAGCGCGACGACAACCAGCTCCACGCCGCGGTGGTAGAACTGGTTGCCCTGGACGACGCCGAGATCAAGTATTCGACGGTCCAGAACTGGTACCCGGGCGACAACGACGGCAAGGGCGGCATCTACAACTTCGTCACCAAGCGCGGCGATTGCCGCGGCGACCGCTCCAAGATCTCCTGGACTCAGGTCGAGACCGGCTCGGCGATCACCTGGAAGTACCCGTCCTGCATCCTGCGCGGCGACGAATCCCGCGGCGAGTTCTACTCGATCGCGGTGTCGAACGGCATGCAGCAGGTCGATTCCGGCACCAAGATGATCCACCTCGGCAAGAACACCACCAGCCGGATCATCTCGAAGGGCATCTCCGCCGGGCGTTCGCAGAACACCTACCGGGGTCTGGTCTCGGCCCACAAGAAGGCCAAGAACGCTCGCAACTTCACCAATTGCGACTCGCTGCTGATCGGCGACCAGTGCGGGGCACACACCGTGCCCTACATCGAGTCGAAGAACGCGTCCGCGGTGTTCGAGCACGAGGCGACCACCTCGAAGATCTCCGAGGACCAGAAGTTCTACTGCCTGCAGCGCGGGCTCTCCGAGGAGGAGGCGACCGCGCTCATCGTCAACGGCTTCGTCCGGGACGTGCTGCAGCAGTTGCCGATGGAGTTCGCCGTCGAGGCCCAAAAGCTGATCTCGATCAGCCTCGAAGGCTCCGTGGGCTAAGTCCCGACCGGCGTCGATACCCATGGCGATCGCGGCATCCCCGCGGTCGCCGACCGGATTGCGTGAAGGCTTTCATGCGCGGCATCCGGACCTGAAGGCCTTCGAAATGGCCGTCTCGGTGACGGCGATAAGGAACTGACGGCACGCGGTCGGTGCATGAACCCGGCTCGCCGTTCGATAGGACTTGAACTAACATGTTGGAAATCAAGAACCTCGTCGTGCAGATCGAGGACAACCGCATCTTGAACGGCCTCAACCTGACCGTGAACGACGGCGAGGTCGCGGCGATCATGGGTCCGAACGGTTCGGGCAAGTCGACCCTGTCCTACGTCATCGCCGGCAAGGAAGACTACGAGGTCCTCGACGGCGAGATCCTGCTCGACGGCCAGAACGTGCTGGAGATGGCCGCCGACGAGCGTGCCGCGGCCGGCGTCTTCCTGGCCTTTCAGTACCCGCTGGAGATCCCCGGCGTCGGCACCATGACCTTCCTCAAGGCTTGCCTCAACGCCCAGCGCCGCGCCCGCGGTGAGGGTGAGATCTCGACGCCGGACTTCATCCGCAAGGTAAACGCCGCCGCCGATAAGCTCGAGATCAACAAGGAGATGCTCAAGCGTGCCCTCAACGTCGGTTTCTCCGGCGGCGAGAAGAAGCGCATGGAGATCCTTCAGATGGCGCTGCTGGAGCCGAAGTTCTGCGTCCTCGACGAGACCGATTCGGGCCTCGACATCGACGCCCTGCGCATCGTCTCCGAGGGCGTCAACGCGCTTCGGGCCCAGGGCCGCTCGTTCCTGGTGATCACCCACTACCAGCGCCTGCTCAACCACATCGTGCCCGACACCGTGCACGTCATGTCGAAGGGCCTGATCGTGAAGACCGGCGGCAAGGAGCTGGCCCTCGAGCTCGAGGCGTCGGGCTACGCCGAGTACCGCACGAACGAGGCCGCGTAAGTCCATGGCCGAGATCCAGAACCTGCGCACCAGCGCCGAGACCGGGCTGTCGAGCCTGTTCGAGGCCGCACGCAAGGGCTTCGCCTCGGAAGAGGCGATCGCCCGCGAGGAGGCGTTCCGCTTCTTCGAGGCCGCCGGACTGCCCAGCCGGCGGGTCGAGGCGTTCAAGTACACCGACCTGCGCGCCGCCATGAAGGAGGCCGTGCCGCCGGCCGAGGCCCCGTCTGCGGAGGCCGCCCAGGCGGCAGCCGCATCCGCGAAGGGCTTCGCCGGCATCGACGCGGCGCATTTGACCTTCGTCAACGGCCATCTCGTCCGTTCGCTGTCGGACCTGGACGGGCTGCCGTCCGGCCTCACAGTGACGCCGCTCAACGATGCGATGGGCAAGAGCGACACCCGCCTCCGGCTGCTCGCGCCGGTGGAGCAGGCACGCGAGAACCCGATCTACCAGCTCAACACCGCCTTCCTGGCCGACGGCGCGCTGATCTCGGTCGCTCCCGGCACCAAGATCGAACGCGCCCTGCACCTGCGCTTCATCGGCAGCGGGTCCGAGGGTTTCTCCACGGCGACGCGGGTCCTGGTCGAGGTCGGCGACGGCGCGGAGATCACCGTGCTGGAGAGCCACGAGGGTCCGGACGGCCTGACCTACCAGCCGAACGATGCACTCGACGTGCGGGTCGGGAAGCAGGCCGTCTTCCGTCATGCCCGGCTCAACCGGGAGGGCAACGCCGCCATCGCGCTCTCGACGATCAGCGTGCGCCTGGACGACGAGTCCCGGCTGGAGACGGTCAACCTGGTGACCGGCGCCGTCCTGTCGCGTCACCAGATCTACATGCACGTCGCCGGTGAGAACGTGAACGCCGTGGTCAACGGCGCGGCGATGCTGGGCGACGGGCAGCTGGCGGACTCGACCCTGCTGGCCGACCATGCGGCCGTGGGCGGCATCGGCCGCGAGATGTTTAAGACGGTGATCGACGGGAACGCCACCGGGGTGTTCCAGGGCAAGATCATCGTCCGGCAGGCCGCACAGCAGACCGACGGCAAGATGAAGTCGGATTGTCTGCTCCTCAACGACGAGGGGCAGATGATGAACAAGCCGGAGCTGGAGATCTTCGCCGACGACGTCGCCTGCGGCCATGGTGCCACCTGCGGCGCTCCGGACGAAGACCTGCTGTTCTACCTGATGGCCCGTGGCCTGCCGCGTGCGGTGGCCGAGAGCCTGCTGGTCCAGGCCTTCGTCGGCGAGGCGATCGAATCGGTCACGCATGAGGGCGCCCGCGCGGCGTTGATCGGCGAGATCGAGGCCTGGCTCGCGGCACGCGCTTGATCGTTCGGCCGATCCTCCTGCAGGATCGGCCGGCCTTCGCGAATCCAGAGCCCCGTTCGCGGGGTCATCGGGGTCGCGACGCTCTTTTCGGAGGCCTCCTTCGAGACCTTCGCTTCGCTTCGGCACCTCGGATCGAGGTGGCCCATGGGACGGACTTGAGGTCTCAGAAGGTCGCGACCATGAACGCACCCGTCCGCAATACCGGCTACGACGTCGAGGCTGTCCGCAAGGACTTCCCAATCCTGTCGCAGACAGTCTACGGCAAGCCGCTGGTCTATCTCGACAACGCGGCCTCGGCGCAGAAGCCCCGGCAGGTGATCGACGCGATGGTCTCCTGCATGGAGACCGGCTACGCCAACGTCCACCGCGGCCTGCACTTCATGGCGAACGCCGCCACGGAGGGGTTCGAGGGCGCCCGCGAGACCACGCGCCAGTTCCTCAACGCCGCCTCCACCGACGAGATCATCTTCACCCGCAACGCCACCGAGGCCTACAACCTCGTGGCCTCCAGCATGGGCTGGGCCGGGCTGATCGGCGAGGGTGACGAGATCATCCTGTCGATCATGGAGCACCACTCCAACATCGTGCCCTGGCACTTCCTGCGCGAGCGGCGCGGGGCCGTGATCAAGTGGGCGCCGGTGGACGAGGACGGAAACTTCCTGGTCGAGGAGTACGAGAAGCTGTTCACGCCGCGCACCAAGATGGTGGCGATCACCCAGATGTCGAACGTGCTGGGCACGGTGACACCCGCGGAGGAAATCGTCCGCATCGCGCATGCGCACGGCGTTCCGGTGCTGCTCGACGGGGCGCAGAGCGCCGTCCACCAGCCGATCGACGTACAAGCGCTGGACTGCGACTTCTTCATCTTCACCGGCCACAAGGTCTACGGGCCGACCGGCATCGGCGTGCTCTACGGCAAGAAGGAATGGCTGGAGCGCCTGCCCCCATACCAGGGCGGCGGCGAGATGATCCGGACCGTCAGCCAGGACACGGTCACCTACAACGACCCGCCTCATCGCTTCGAGGCCGGGACCCCGGCGATCGTCGAGGCGGTCGGGCTCGGGGCGGCGCTGGAATACATGCTGGGCCTGGGCCGGGAGAACATCGCGGCGCACGAGGCGATGCTGACTCGTTACGCCCACGAGCGGCTCGGCGCCATGAACGCCCTGCGGATCATCGGTACCGCCAAGGGCAAGGGCGGCGTGGTCAGCTTCGAGATGAAGGGCGCCCACGCGCACGACATCGCGACAGTGATCGACCGACAGGGCGTCGCGGTGCGCGCCGGCACGCATTGCGCCATGCCGCTTCTCACGCGCTTCGGCGTCACCTCGACCTGCCGGGCCTCGTTCGGGCTTTACACCACGCCGGCCGAGATCGATGCCCTTGCCGAGGCGCTCGGCAAAGCCGAGATGATGTTCGCCTGATCGGCGCAGCGTCCCGAACAATATCGTGAGGACGATGCGCGTGCCGCGAGGAAACCGGGTCCGTCTGGACGGGCCCGGGGGAGAATGAAACGATGAGCACCGACGCCACAATCACCGGCGGCGCGAACGCCCCCGCGGTCGAAGCCGCATCGGCGATCCCGCCGGCCGAGTTAGACCGGCTGACCGACGACATCGTCGCCGCGCTGAAATCCGTCTACGATCCGGAGATCCCGGCGGACATCTACGAGCTCGGCCTGATCTACAAGGTCGATATCGGCGACGATCGGAAGGTCGCGATCGACATGACTCTGACCGCTCCCGGCTGTCCCGTGGCCGGCGAGATGCCGGGTTGGGTCGAGAACGCCGTCAGCGCTGTGCCGGGCATTCAATCGTGCGCCGTCACGATGGTGTTCGATCCGCCGTGGGATCAGAGCCGGATGTCGGACGAGGCCCGCGTCGCCCTGGACATGTGGTAGCGCCGCCCGGAACGGCCGATGCCCCCCGGATGCAATCTATCGGGACGGCGCATGCTCCACATGCGCCGTCCCCCTGTGCGCCGAAGCCTTTCTATCGCGCGACTCGGCCACGAAATGAGCGACCTCGACGAATATTGCTATTATTGACGGCGCCCGATGGGACGAAGAACGCGTCGATAGCGCTATAGGCCTGCACGCCGACGCTTGTGATGGAAGAAGCGCTCGACTGGTCGGCGAGCTACAATTCGGTCGCTACTGTCGAACGCATGCAGAAATGCCCGAACGGTCTATCAATCGATGGTGATTTTAAGATTTCGGTAACCACGATTGCCCACTTGGGATGGGTGGCCGCCCGTTCAGGCGGCTTCGCTGATCGCACAGGGTGGTGATGGATGGGTCCGGGTTACGTGGCCGCGGTGCTTCTCGAAGTGGCCGGGCTAAGCGGGATCGTGGTGGCCGCCTTTGTCATACGCACGGAGCGCAGGGCGCGGGTCGCAGAATTGCGCAGCTTCCTACTCTCCGGCCAGATCCCGGTGACAGGCCCCATTCCGGTCTCGCAGAGGCTGTGGTTTTCCCCTGGTCCCCGGGTCGTGAATGTCCCGGTCGCCCAGGGACGCGATGACGGGCGACCTCGGGAATCCGCGGCCCGGTCCGCCCTGGGCCGTGCCTTCGCGCGACACGGTTCGACGGAGATGGGCGGGATGGTGGCGGCCTCGATCAGCGCAGGATGACGTCCAGGCCGCTGCCGAGCAGCGTGACGGCGCTGAGGAGGAGCATGAACTTCAGGTCTTCGAAGCGAGTGCTCATGGTGGATCCGTCCTCTTGATGCGGTTCGTCGCCGTTCCGATGATGCATTATCGTCTGATTAACGACTGTTTCGCGAGTCGTTTCAGGAACTGTTAGGGATTGGTCTGCGCTTTCCATTTAGTAAGGTTGATAATCGGTTAATATCGATCCGGCCTGGTGAGTTCGTCTTAACGGGGCTTCGGCCGGCCGGCGGTGCGCCGCCGCACGATAGCGCGGCAACAGGAAGGGCGCCGGACCATGATGCAGCCATCGACCAGTCCCCTCCTGCGGGTGCGCGACTGGCTTTTCCGGGACCGGCAGACCGGCGCCATCACGATTGCGCAATGGCCGAACCTGCCGCTCTGGCTGTTCCTCGCGCTGACGCTGGCGGCATGGCTGGCAAGCGGCGCCGAGCCCCTGGGGTCTTGGCTCGCCATCGGCGCCGATGTCGCCTTGGGCTGGTGGGCGGTCGATGAGCTCGTCCGCGGCGTCAACCCGTGGCGCAGGATGCTCGGCCTCGCGACGCTGGTCGGACTGGCCGCGCTCGTCTTGCTCCGGCACGGTGGATAGGCTCGTCGTAGGCGCGTCAGCAGTCGCACGCGAACCTGCGCCCCGGGATCGACAGCCGGACCTCAGCGGGAGCACGCCTCTACTGATCTTCGCGATCGGCGGTGCGTTTCGGCACGCAAGAGCGGCGACGGCGCGCAATTCAATCGACCGCGGTATTCAATCTCCGCAGCCGGTCGTTACCGGCCGGCTCAAAACCAATCCTGCGTCTCTGGTCCATGTGACTACCGAGAAGCGTAACGGTTGATTGCGGCGTCGCGAAAACTCATGAATGGTCGGGTCGAATTCCGTCCCGAGCGGCGTCGGCCTTTCGAGGTGCGCAGACCCCTGCTCGGCTGCCGTTTAAGCTGGACCGCACGATGACCACGCCAGGAGCCTTCGAATCCTCCGAAGCCGCAGAGCGGCTCGACGAGCGGGCTCAGCTCCTCCGATACATCGCCGATACCCTGGACCTTCCGGTATCGCTCTTTCGCCGCCGCACTTCGCAAGGCGATGAGGGCCCGACGGCGGCCGAGTGCGTGGCGATCCTGGCGACCTTCTCGCGCATCCGCGATCCGGAGGCCCGGCGACAATGCCTGGCGCTGGTCTCCCGCTGCGCCGACGCTCAGGAGTAGGGCCGGTCCCGCTGTGCGCTTGCGCACCTGGGCGGCGTGAGAACAGTACAGACCCCGTGCTATAGGGGCTGCCGCTTCCGCCAGAGGCCCACCGGATCGGCAGGCCGTGCGGAACGTCGCGACGGCGTCGGCAGACGGGCCCCGAGCCGAGCCGGCGGTCGCCGGCGCACGCTGCCCCGCATTCCTTTCAGGCCCCGATGCCGATCATCTCCATCTCGAAGCTGTCGAAAACCTATCAGTCCGGCTTCACCGCCTTGATCGGTATCGACCTCGCCATCGAGCGGGGCGAGATCTTCGCGCTGCTGGGCCCGAACGGGGCCGGCAAGTCGACATTGATCAATATCGTCTGCGGCATCGTCACCGCGAGTTCCGGAACGGTGGTGGTCGACGGCCACGACATCGCCGTGGATTACCGCGCCGCGCGCCGGGCGATCGGGCTCGTCCCGCAGGAACTGACCACCGACGCCTTCGAGACGGTGCTGAACACCGTGAGCTTCTCCCGCGGCCTGTTCGGGCTGCAGCCCGATCCCGGCCATATCGAGCGGATCCTGCGGGCCCTGTCCCTCTGGGACAAGCGCGACAGCCGCCTGATGACCTTGTCGGGCGGGATGAAGCGCCGGGTTCTGATCGCAAAGGCCCTCTCGCACGAACCCCGGGTGCTGTTCCTCGACGAGCCGACGGCCGGGGTGGACGTGGAACTGCGGCAGGACATGTGGCGGCTCGTGCGCGACCTGCGCGAGCAGGGCGTCACCGTGATCCTGACCACCCACTACATCGAGGAGGCGGAGGAGATGGCCGACCGGATCGGCGTGATCCGACGGGGCCAGATCATCCTGGTCGAGGAGAAGGCCGCGCTGATGCACAAGCTCGGGCGCAAGCAGCTGACCCTCCAGCTCCAGACGCCGATCGCCACGGTCCCGCCCGAGTTGGCGGAGTACGAGCTGGCGCTCGCCGGCGACGGCCGTGAACTGGTCTACACCTACGACACCCGCGCGGAGCGGACCGGGATCACCGGCCTGCTCACCGGCCTCGCCGCGGCCGGCATCCGGTTCAGCGACCTCCATACGGAGCAGAGTTCCCTGGAGGACATCTTCGTCGGCTTGGTGCGCGAGGGAGAGGCACGGATATGAGCGCGACCATGAGCATGAACTGGCCGGCGGTCCGCGCCATCTACCGCTTCGAGATGGGCCGCTTCTGGCGCACCGCCGGGCAGAGCATCCTGGCCCCGGTGATCTCGACGACCCTGTATTTCGTGGTGTTCGGGGCCGCGATCGGCTCGCGGGTCTCGGCGGTGGACGACGTGCCCTACGGGCTGTTCATCGTGCCCGGACTGATCATGCTCTCGCTGCTGACGCAGAGCATCTCGAACGCCTCGTTCGGCATCTACTTCCCGCGCTTCGCCGGCACGATCTACGAGATCCTTTCGGCCCCGATCTCGCCGCTGGAGGTGGTGCTGGGCTTCGTCGGCGCGGCGGCGTCCAAGTCGATCCTGATCGGCCTGATCATCCTGGCGACGTCGGCGCTGTTCGTGCCGCTGCGGATCGACCATCCGGTCTGGATGATCGCCTTCCTGCTGCTCACCGCGGTGACGTTCAGCCTGTTCGGCTTCGTCATCGGGCTCTGGGCGGACGGCTTCGAGAAGCTGCAGCTGGTGCCGCTCCTCGTCGTGACGCCCCTGACGTTCCTGGGCGGCAGCTTCTACGCCATCGACATGCTGCCGCCGTTCTGGCACGCCGTGAGCCTCGTCAACCCGGTGGTCTACCTGATCAGCGCCTTCCGCTGGGCGTTCTTCGGCAAGGCCGATGTCAGCATCGCGATCAGCCTCGGGATGACGATGCTGTTCCTGGTGATCTGCCTCGGCCTCGTCACCTACATCTTTCGCACCGGCTACCGCCTGAAGAGTTGATTTCAGGGCTTCGCGGCGAGGAACGCCAACACGCCGTCCCGGTGCGGCTTGGCGCCCACGGCGGTGGAGTGGTCCTTGCCCTCGATCTCCAGAGCGCGTGCGTCTGGGATCAGGGCGGCCAGGGCCGGGCCGGAACCCGCCACCGTATCGAGGGTGCCGACCGAGACCAGCACCGGCACCTCGATCTGGGAGAGTTCCGCCCGGCTCAGCGTCTGGCGCGAGCCGCGCATGCAGGCCGCGAGCGCGCGCAGGTCGCTCCGGGTCTGTTCGGCGAAGGTGCGGAACGCCGCGGCGGTCGGGTTCGGAGCGGGTGTGCCGGGGGGCGCCTCCAGCGCCTCGGAGATCCCGGACGGCAAGCCCTTGCCCTCGACGAGGTGCATGCCGAGCCCCCCGATCAGCGCGGACCGGACCCGGTCGGCATGGTCGAGGGCGATGTGGGCGGTGATCCGCCCGCCCATCGAATAGCCCATCACGTGCGCGCGCTCGATGCCGAGATGGTCGAGCAGCCGTATCGCGTCGCCCGCCATGGCCTCGGAGCTGTATTCGGCCGGGTCGTAGAGCTTCTCGCTCTCGCCGTGCCCGCGATTATCGAGGGCGATCGCCCGGTAGCCGGCCTGCGTCAGAACGCGCACCCACTGGGTGTTGACCCAGTTGACCGCGTGGTTGGAGGCGAAACCATGGATCAGCAGGATCGGCGTGCCGGCCCCCTCCGCCGGCGGGACGTCGATATAGGCGATCCGCACGCCGTCCGAATTGAAGGAATCCATGCCGTGCAACCCGTGCCGTCGAAGCTCGGCCTCCGCTTAGACCACAGGGCCGCGCGGGGGCAACGCGGATCGCTCCGCTTGCGGGGGCGGGCGGGGGCTGGCACACCGCCCCGGTTATGACCGATCCCAAGCCCTACGGCACCTACGAACCGGCCGGCCTCGTGGCGGCGATCACCCGCCGGACCAACCGGATCCCGGCCGAGTCCTGGTATGGGCGGCGCCTGGCGCTGTTCCTGCGCCGGATCGCGATCTCGCGGCTGGGCGGCAAGCCCCTCGACGTGACCCGCTACGGAGCCCGGATGCGGCTGCACCCCTACAACAACAACTGCGAGAAGAAGGTGCTGTTCACGCCGCAATTCTTCGATCCGCAGGAGCGGGCGCTGCTGCAGGAGCGCCTGCCGAAGGACTGCGTCTTCCTGGATATCGGCGCCAATATCGGCGCCTACGCCCTGTGCGTCGCGGCGTTCTCGGGGCCGGCCGCCCGGATCGTCGCGGTCGAGCCGCAGCCCGACGTGTTCGAGCGTCTCACCTACAACATCGCCCAGAACCCGTTCCACACCGTCAAGGCGGTCGCCTGCGCGGTGGCCGACAAGGCCGGCGAGCTGACCCTGTTCATCGACCCGCGCAACCGCGGCGAGTCGAGCTTGCGGATTGTCGGCACCAACGAGGGCGCCCGGATCACCGTGCCGGCGGTGCCGCTCCTCGACTTGCTGCGGGCCGAAGGCCTGACCCGCGTCGACGCCGTCAAGCTCGACGTGGAAGGCGCAGAGGACCTGATCCTGGAGCCGTTCCTGCGCGAGGCGCCGGAGGCGCTGCTCCCCCGCATCCTGCTGATCGAGAACGGCACCGGCCAGTGGCAGATCGACCTGCCCACGCACTTGGAGAGATTCGGCTATCGCGAGATCTCGCGCTCCCGGCTGAACCTGATGTTCGAGCGGCAGGCGCCCGTCAGGGCGGCGTGATCACCGGGATCTCGTCGGTCAGGGCGACCCCCGCGGGGCTCACCGCGCAGCGGTAGGCATGCACTGCGACGCCGGCCGCGCGGGCGTCGCGGAACGCCCGGTCGAAGGCCGGGTCGATGTCCCGGGCGACGTCGAACGCCTCCGCGTGCATCTGCACCACGATGATCACCATCGCCCGGCCGCCATCCACGACCACCTGGGCCAGGTCGCGCATGTGCCGGGCGCTGCGGGCGGCGACGCAATCCGGGAATTCCGCGAGGCCCGCCCGGCGCATCAGGTGGCAGTTCTTGACCTCCACGTGGCACGGCCCGCTGCCTGCGCCGCTCGCGAGGAAATCGACGCGGCTGGCCTTCGCGTAGCGGACCTCCGGACGGAAGACATCGTGCCCGGCGAGCGCCGCGATCCCGCCGGCGCGAAACGCCTCGGCCACCAGGGCGTTCGGACGCAGGGTGTTGATGCCGACCCATTGCGGGCCGCCCGGCAGGTCGGCCTCCACCAGCTCCCAGGTCAGCGGCAGCTTACGCGCGGGATTGCTCGAGCGGGAGAGCAGGACCGGCCGACCCGGCTCGTTGAGGCCGAGCATCGCACCGGGATTGGGGCAGTGCGCGGTGACGAGGCCGTCCGCGGTTTCGATGTCGGCGAGGAAGCGCTTGTAGCGCTGCACCAGCAGACCGGGCGCGAGCGGCGCGGCGAACAGCATCGGGGGATATCTCCGGGTTCGTGTGGTCCGGGCCGGCGGTCGCGCTATCTGCAGAGCATCCACCGTCAAAGGTGTCACCGCTGCGGCGGCGAGACCGTTGCGCGCGGGATACCGTCGGCCGGACCGCGATCCGGCCTCGACCTGCTCCTCGCCGACAGAGTTCCATGGACCAGCCTTCCGATCCGATCACGGCCGCGATCCTCGTCATCGGCGACGAGATCCTATCGGGGCGTACCAAGGACAAGAACATCGGCACCATCGCCGATTTCCTCACCGCCGCCGGGATCGACCTGCGGGAGGTGCGGATCGTGCCCGACGAGGCCGCGATGATCGTGGAGGCGGTGAACGCCCTGCGGGCGCGCTGCACCTACCTGTTCACCACCGGGGGGATCGGCCCGACCCACGACGACATCACAGCCGATTGCGTCGCCCAGGCGTTCGGGGTCGGCATCGACATCGACGAGCGGGCGCGGGCGATGCTGCTGGAGCGTCACAAGCCCGAGGACCTGAACGAGGCCCGCCTGCGCATGGCGCGGATCCCGTTCGGCGCCGACCTGATCCCCAACGCGGTGTCGAAGGCCCCGGGCTTCCGCATCGGCAACGTCCACGTCATGGCCGGGGTGCCGAGCATCATGCAGGCCATGCTCGATGCCGTCGCGCCGACCCTCAAGGGCGGTGCCGCGATGATCTCCGAGACCATCGAGGCCGTCGGGCTCCCCGAAGGCCAATACGGAGGCGAACTCGGCGAGATCGCCAGGGCCCGGCCGGCCGTGTCGATCGGCTCCTACCCGGCGCTGACGCCGGAGGGGTTCCGCAACCGGATCGTCGTGCGCAGCCGGGATGCGCAGGCCCTGGCGGAGGCGAAGGCGGTGGTCGAAGCGCTCGTGGCGCGGCTCACGACCTGACTCTCTCACGTTCGGTCGCGTGGCGTCAGGGAGCTGAACGGATGATCCAGGATCAGAGGGACCGGGCCGACAAGGAGGCGCGGCGGGACGAACTGCTGAAGGAGGTCTCCGAGATCGGCCGCCCGGATGCCTACGTGCTTCACGAGGTGATCCGGCTGGAGGGCGACGAGGAGTTGCGCCGCCACGGCATCGCCCTGTTCCTCTCCGCCTTCGCGGCGGGACTCAGCATCGCGCTGTCGCTGATCGTGCCGGGCGTACTCAAGAGCCACCTGCCCGAGGCCGACTGGGCCAAGATCGTCACCACGATGGGCTACGCCGTGGGCTTCCTGGTCGTCGTGCTGGGGCGCCAGCAACTGTTCACCGAAAACACCATCACGCCGATCCTGCCGCTGCTGCACGACCGGACGGTGAAGACGGCGTTCCGGGTGGTGCGGCTCTGGCTGATCGTCCTGTGCGGCAACATCCTCGGGACGCTGGCCATCGCCGCAGTGCTCGCCAACGCCGGCGCGTTCGAGCCGCCGGTGCTCAAGGCCTTCGCGGAGATCAGCCACGACGCCATCGCGCACGGGTTCTGGTCCACCTTCGTGAAGGCGGTGTTTGCCGGCTGGATGATCGCCCTGATGGTCTGGTTTCTGCCCGCCACGGGCAGCGCGGCGCCGTTCGTGATCCTGCTGATGACCTGGCTGGTCTCGCTGTGCGGGCTCGCCCACATCGTCGCCGGCTCCGTGGAGGCGTTCTACCTGCTGATCACCGGCGCGGCCTCGCTCGAGGATTACGGGTACCGGTTCTTCCTGCCGACGCTGCTCGGCAACGTCATCGGCGGCGTCACCCTGGTGGCGGTGCTGAACTACGGCCAGGTCGCCCCGCAGGTGGAGGAGACCAAGGAGGTCGAGGGCGAGCGCCCCGACTGACCGGACGCGCGCACTCACGCCGAACCGATATCCACTTGGCGCGCGCGGGGGCTAATCGAGGCTCACCGGCGGGCTGATCAGGTGATCGAGGTCGTCGAGGATCCAGGTCATCGTCCCGCGCAGCGGGCCGTACAGGCCGATCTGGTGCTGCCGGTACAGCAGATCGTGCGTGAGCCGGGCCGAGAGGCCGTTCAGGCGGCCGCCCCCGAACGTGTAGCGCCCGAGGGTGCCCCACCCGTTGAAATCGGCCAGCGAGACGATGGCGCCCTTCTCGACATACTGGAACGGCGGCAGGTCCGTCGCGACCGTGTCGCCCCGGGCCAGCGCCCGACCGAGATGCAGCGCGAGGTGCTGCGCCTGCTGCCGCGCCGCCTGGGCCGTGGCCGGGACCGGTTTGCCGGTCTTGCTGTCAACGAGGCTGGCGCAGTCCCCGAGCGCGGCGATCGCCGGGTCCCGGGTCGTGCGCAAGTCGTCACCGACCGTGAGCTGGCCGGTCCGCGACCGCTCCAGCCCCTCGACAGTGCCGAGCACGTCCGGAGCCTTCACGCCGGCGGCCCAGACCTTCAACCCGGCCGAGATGCGGCTGCCATCCTTCAGGGTGAAGCCCGACGCGTCCGCGCCCGTCACCATGGCGCCGGTCCGCACCTCAACGGCGAGGTCGGACAAGGTGCGAGCGGCCGCCCGGGAGACCCGCTCGGGGAAGGCCGGCAGGAGGCGCGGACCGCTCTCGATGAGGGTCAGGCGCAGCCGGCGCGGCAGGTCGGGAGAGCCGTAATCCGAGGCCAGGTTGATGGCATGCTTCAGCTCAGCGGCCAGTTCGACGCCGGTGGCGCCGCCGCCGACGATGGCGATCTCGAGCCGATCGGGACTGTCGAGCCGGGCCAGCAGGTGGCGCCGCAGGTGCCGGTGGAACGATTCAGCCTCGGTGAGGTCATCGATGGTCAGGCAGTGCTCGGCGACGCCCGGCGTTCCGAAGTCGTTGGCCCTGCTGCCGATGGCGAGGACCAGGAGATCGTAGTCGAGGTCGGCTTCCGGCCGTCCCTGCGCCGCCTCGACTGAGAGCCGCACCCGGCGGGCCGAACGGTCGATCCCGATGAGGGTCCCGGGTTGGAACCGGAAGCCGTTCCGGCGCGCCTGCGCGAAGAAGTCGACCTTCTGCCGATCGGGCCGGGCGGTACCGGCGGCGAAGGTATGCAGCATCGGCTTCCAGACATGGGACAGGCTGCGATCGGCCAGCACGATTTCGGCTTTGCCACCGCGGCCGAGGCTGGTGGCCACCTCGATCCCTGCAACCCCACCACCGACGATCACGATCCGCGCCTTGTCCGCCATGCCGTCTCCCGGAATTCTCGTTCCCGGTGAACGCAGTGCCGGCAGCGATGTTCGCGACCCGCTGTCCGGACATACCGTGCCGTCCGCCGCCTCCGCGGGAATGGATCGGTCGACGGGAGAATGCGGGCGTAGACCCACCGAACACGCTGTCGCCGCCCGTCATCGGGACCGTTGCGCGGCGATCCGGAATAGCCCCACCGACGCCGATCCCCGCCCGAAATGCGGCCCGGCGTCAGACGTCCCTCATCGCCGCCCGGGAGACGCCGTGTAACGCCTTGTTTACCATTTGATCATTGTTAATGACCAATGCTAAACGCCAGAAAAAGCGTTCAATAGCGGACAACCTGCCTAAAAGGGGCGGCCTGAATGGTTGATCTCACCGGCTATCGGCTGACGTTCGACGACGAGTTCAATAACCGCAGCATCTCCCGGACCGGTGCCGGAACGACCTACGCCGACACGCGTGCCGAGTGGCGGACGACCGACGACAGGTCCGATATCGGGTTCGGGCGTTCGTCCTTCGTCGATCCGTCCTCGGGCTACGATCCGTTCAGCGTCCAGAACGGGACGCTGTCGATCACGGCGGTGCCGGACCGGACCCCGTACGGCTATCCCGGAAGCTGGGAATCGGGGCTGATCACCACGCAGGGCAACTTCTCGCAGACCTACGGCTACTTCGAGATCCGGGCCGACTTCTCGAACGATTCGAACGCGTGGGATGCGTTCTGGCTGCTGCCGAACCAGCAGAGCCCGCAATCGAGCGCCACCAATGGTCACCAGGAACTGGACGTCGTCGAGCATTACGGCAACGACGACCGGAGCGTCTACAGCACGATCCACACGACCGATCCGCAGAACGGCATACCCTGGCAGACCAATCGGCAAGTCGTCACCGGTCTGAACAATCCGTCCGGCTATCACACCTACGGAATGAATTGGCAGGCGGACAAGATCAGCTTCTATGTCGACGGCCAGCTGACCGGATCGCAGATCACGCCGTCGGACCTGCACAGCCCGATGTACCTGATCGCCGACCTGGCGGTCCGGAGCGAAGGGACCGCCACGGGAAGCCCGATCACATCGACCATCGACTACATCCGGGTCTACTCCAACAGCACGAACGCGGTCGCGGTGCCACAGGGCCGGGTTTCGTCTCCGGATGGGTACGATCCGGGCCTCTACGGCGCCACCGCCGCCCGTTCGGGCTCCACGACAGGGGTCGGGTCGTCACCCATCAGGGGAGGGGCAGCCGCGTCGTCATCCCTCTCGGGTCCCGCAGCATCGTCGCCGACATCGGTCTCGGGTCTTCCAGCGTCGTCGCCGACATCCGGCGCGGCGACATCATCGCCCGCGACAGGTGCGGCCGCGGCGCCGGCCGGCGCGGAGGCCACGCCCGGATCGCCGCCATCCAACACTCCGGCGCCGTGCTACTGCACCGGCACCCGCATCCTCACAGAACACGGCGAGGTTGCAGTCGAGGCTCTACGGGTCGGTCAGCAGGTCGTGACCGCCTCGGGGCAGCTGCGGCCGATCCGATGGATCGGCACGCGCCGCTACTCCGGCGCCACCGCACCGCGAGCGGACAGGCCCGTCCGGATCAAGGCGGGTGCCCTCGCGGACGGCGTACCTATCCGGGACCTCTGGGTCTCGCCGGACCATGCGCTCCATCTGCACGGCCTGCTCGTCGCCGCCGGTCATCTCGTCAACGGCCGGTCCATCACGCGCGGTGAGGCGGTGGCCGACCTGACCTACTGGCATATCGAACTCGACGCGCACGACATGCTGCTGGCCGAAGCCGCACCGGCCGAGAGTTTCTTCCCTGCAGCCGGCCTGCGCGCGCGATTCGACGGCGGCACGGGCCGGCCGGGAATGCGCCCGGCGCCCGCGGCCTATGCCGAGCGCGTGGAGGACGGTCCGTTCCTGAAGGCGCTCGTCCGCCGTCTGATCCAGCGGGCCGGCCTGTCGGTGGACGAGCCGGGCTTCGGCGACATCCGCGGCAGCCTGGATGTGTGCGAGATCCGGAACGGCGACCTGCGCGTCGCCGGCTGGGCCCAGGATACCGCGCATCCGAGCGGACCGGTCTGCCTGGACGTCCTCGTGGACGGCGTCGTGGTCGCCATGATGCTCGCGGAGATCGACCGGCCCGATCTCGGCGCGGCCGGGATCGGCGGAGGGCGGCACGGGTTCGACCTGGGTCTGGACGTGCCGCTCGCGGTCGGCGTCTCCCATACCGTTTCGGTGCGTCGCTCGGCCGACGGAGCCGGGATCGGCGCCATGCGGCTCGACGCAACGGGTGAATGGAGCCGGGCGCAGGTCGCCTGACGCCGGAAAGCGACATCATGACGATGCGCGGTAGTATCGACGTGCTCAGCCATCGCCGCATCGTCGGCTGGGCGTGGGAGACGGATGCTCCGGACGTTCCGGTTGCGATCCTGGTGGCGGTCGAGCGGCGCGTCCTCGGTCGCTGCCGGGCCGACCTGTTCCGCGAGGACCTCGCCGTCGAAGGCATCGGCACGGGACGATGCGGTTTCGCGCTGGACCTCCCGGTCGGGCTGCTCTCTCCGCGCCAGGATCACGCGATCAGCGTGCGGCGTGAGGGTGACGGCGCGCACCTGCCGGGCTCGCCCTACGTGCTCCCGGCGACGCTCCGGATCGTTCGCACGCCATGACGACCCCGCCACCCCGACGACAGGGCCGGGTGGCGGCCACGAAAGGGCACCCGGGGCATCCGAACGAAAAAAGCCGCCCGGAGGCGGCTTCTCGTCGGCGCGGGATGTCCGGGATCAGGACCGCAGGCGGGTCCGGACCTCGCCGAGGCTGGAGCGGATCAGGCCCTGAGCCGCGTCGCCCTGCATGCGCTCGCGCAGGATCGTCTCGGAGACCTTCACGGCCGCATCGGCAGCGGCCGCCCGAACCTGGGCCTCGGCCTGGACCTCGGCCTGCGCGATCTTGGTCTCGGCGGCCTTGGTGCGCCGGGCCAGGAAGTCGTCCAGCTTGCGATGGCCTTCCTCGGCGGCGCGCTTGGCCTCCTCGCGGGCGCCGGCGATGATCGACTCGGCTTCCTTCTCGGCCTCGGCGCGGCGGCGCTTGTAGTCGGCCAGCACGGTCGCGGCCTCCTCGCGCAGGCGCTTGGCCTCGTCGAGCTCGTGACGGACGCGGGTCGCGCGACCGTCGAGGCCCTTGGTCATGGTCGCGAAGGCACCGGCCTTCCAGGCGATCCCCATGAAGATGACGAACGCGACGGCGACCCAGAATTCGGCTTCGAGCAGCATCGTGGGTTCCCGTTCAGTGTGCGGTAGCGTCGAGGGCGCGGTCGAGGGTCGCCGGATCGGGCGCCTGGCCCGTCAGGCGCTCCACGATCGCCGCCGCAGTCTCGCCGGCGATGCTGCGGACGTTGCCCATCGCAGCCTCGGTCCGCGTGCGGATCGTCGCCTCGGCGGACGAGAGCTTCGTGTTCAGGTCGGCTTCCAGCGCCTTGCGCTTGGCATCGGCCTCGGCGGCCAGCTCGTTCCGGGTGGTCTGGGCGATGTCGCGGGCCTTGCCCTGCGCATCGCGGAGCGCGGTCTCATAGGCCAGTCCGGCGGCATCGGCCTCGGACTTCATGGCCTGGGCCTGATCGAGATCGGTCCGCAGGCGCTCGGCGCGGGCGTGCAGGATCGCCTGGATCCGCGGCAGCGCGACCTTGTCCATCAGGTAGTAGAGGAGACCGAAGGCCAGCGCGAGCCAGATCAGCTGCGACAGGAATCCGGAGGTCTCGAAGGGCGGGAAGGCGCCGCTATGCGCTTCCGTGTGCTCGACATGGCCGGGCACGAGCTGCGTGTCGGCGCCCGGGGGCGGCGTGGTGAGGGGATTCGGCTGCGCCATGAGACCGCTACACTGACACCGTTCGCACAGGTCACCGCCGACGCGGTGACGGAAGAAGGCGGACGCCTCGTTCGCGAAGCGCCCACCCGTTGGTCGGGCGGGGTGAGAGCCCGGTGGAGGCCGCGGTGTCCGCGGCCTCCGAGCGCGTCGATCAGACGGCGAAGAGCAGCAGCAGCGCGATGAGCAGCGAGAAGATGCCCAGCGCCTCGGTCAGGGCGAAGCCCAGGAGCAGCGTGGCGCGCTGGCCGTCGGCCGCGGAGGGGTTGCGAAGGGCGCCGGCGAGGAACTGACCGAACAGGTTGCCGAGGCCGATGCCTGCACCCGCCATGCCAAGGCAGGCGAGGCCGGCGCCGATGTACTTCGCAGCGACGGGATCCATGATAACTCCTGAGGTCTCTTCAGATCGAAACGTGCGGTGACGTTCGCGGCGGGTGGAGCCGGCCAAGTCCGGAGGCCGGGGTGAAGCTGAGCGGCCGGGGCGTGCGCCTAGTGGCCGGGGTGGAGAGCGTCGTTGAGGTAGATCGCCGTCAGCGTCGCGAAGACGTAGGCCTGAAGCGCCGCAACGAGGAACTCGAGAGCGGTCAGCGCGATCGTCAGGAACAGCGGAAGCGGCGATAGCACGCTCCAGGCACCCGCGAGAAGAAGCTGGACCACGAAGAACGCGAAGATCTTCATCGCGATGTGGCCGGCGAGCACGTTCGCGAACAGACGCACCGACAGGCTGATCGGCCGCGAGATGAACGAGATGATCTCGATCGGCACCAGGATCGCCAGCAGCGGCTTCGGCACGCCCGACGGCACGAACAGGCCGAAGAAGTGGGTGCCGTGCTTCATGACGCCGAAGATCACCACGACCGAGATCACCAGGGCGGCGAGGCCGAAGGTGATGATCAGGTGGCTGGTCACCGCGAACGCGTACGGGATCATCCCGAACAGGTTCAGGATCAGCACGAACATGAACAGGGAGAAGACCAGCGGCATGAACCGCTTGCCGCCGTCGCCGGTCGCCTGGTGCACCGTGTCGGCGATGAACTCGTAGAAGATCTCGGCCAGCGACTGCATCCGCCCCGGCACCACCGAGCGCGACGCCGTCGCCACGATCGTGATCAGGGCGATCACGCCGACGGCGGCGAACATGTACAGGGCGGATTGCGTGAACGCGAGTTGCTGATGGCCGATATGGCCGAGCGATACGAGCGGCTTCAGCTCGAACTGATGGATCGGGTCGATCGTGACCGCCATTCCCGCTTCCGCCCCTCTTGATCCGGCGCATCGACAGCGTCGATCGCCTCAAACCCCTATCGACCGGCGCGCCTTATGGCTCTTGCCGATCGTCTCGTCCGGGACGCGCGCCGGCAAAACCAGACACCCGCATCACGTTGTAGATCCCCGCCACGAACCCCAGCATGAGGAGGACGATCAGGCCCCAGGGTTTCGTCCCGAAGACATGATCGACGATCCAGCCGAGTATGCCCCCCGCGATCACCCCCGCCACGAACTCCGTGGAGATCGTCATGGCCTGACCGAGCGAGGAGGGCCCGGTACCCCGAGGCCGCAAGGAAGGATCGGGAGCGGCCTGCGGACGCTTCCGTTCGATCTGCGTCTCGAGACGTCTGAGCCTCGCGGAGAGTTCGCTGTCCGTCGGCGTTCCCGCGGCCTCTTTCCCGTCCCTGGAATCGTCGCCGCTCACGGCTGAAACTCACAGGGCGGGAGGATCTGAAACCGGCTGGACGCCCCCATCAAGCGGGCGCACCATAGTTTCGCCTATCTTGGGTGTCAAGGCGACCTCGATACATAGTAAGTCTTTGAACCGGTTGCTGTTTTCAGGCTTTTGCCCAGGCTGGGCGGTGGTGCTTCGCGCATCGACCGCCGCGACGATCAGGCACCGATGATCGGCTTGATGACCTTCTCCATGCCGTCGATCGTCATCTCGCCGGTGTAGCGCTCGCCGTTGATGAAGAAGGTCGGGGTGGAGTCGACCTTCATCACGTCCAGCCCGCGCTGCTTCACGGCGTTGACCGCGCCGTAGACCTTCTGGTCCTTCAGGCAGGCCTCGAAGGTATCCTTGGTGTAGCCGGCCTGACGGAGCATCTGCTCCAGCGCGTCGACGGGCTTCTGGGTGAAGGCCCAGGCCGGCTGCTGGTCGAACAGCAGGTCGGTGATCGGGTAATACTTGGCCTCGCCCTGGCAGCGCGCCAGCATGAACGCGGCGGTGGCCAGCGGGTCGAGGGGGAATTCGCGCAGGGTGAAGCGCACCTTGCCGGTATCGATGTAGCGCTCCTTGAGCACCGGCCAGGTGGTGCGATGGAACGCGGCGCAGTGCGAGCACGTCATCGAGGCGTATTCGATGATCGTGCACTTGGCGTCGGCCGGGCCGAGCCAGACGTCGCCGAGGGGGCCCGGCTGCATCAGGGCGGCCAGATCGGCGTTCTGCGCCCAGGCCGAGCGGGCCAGATAAGGCAGGGCCAAGCCGGCGCCGAGCGCGAGGCCGGTGAACTTGAGAGCGTCGCGTCGCGTGGTCATGGGCAGGCTCCGCCGGATCGGGTCGGTCTTCGCGTCTTTAATCTTGGCGTCCCGATGCGGGTACTCGGGCGCGGCTTTCCTGGCAAGATGACGCAATCGCCGCTGAAACCGGCGGGTCAGCGCTCGGGCCGCGTGGCCACCGCGGCGATCCCGAGGCGGTCCAGGGCGGCGCGCAACCCGTCATCCTCGATCGCGGCCACCGCGAAGCCACGGCCGGCAGCGCCGGCCCGGGCCGCCTCGATGGTGGCGTTGAGCGCCAGCAGGTTGGTCTGCCCGGCGATCTGCGAGATCAGCGCGATTACGCTGCCGA
>NZ_VRVD01000600.1:0-2871 GCF_008040015.1 Methylobacterium sp. WL18
GGCCACCTGAGGCCGTGCCGCGTCACCAGCGGATCAGCGCCGCCCCCCAGCTGAAGCCGCCCCCGATCGCCTCGATCATCACGAGGTCGCCGGGCTGGATGCGGCCGTCCCGCCGCGCCACGTCGAGGGCCAGGGGGATCGAGGCGGCCGAGGTGTTGCCGTGGCGGTCCACGGTCAGGACGATCTTCTCCCGGGCGATCCCGAGCTTGTCGGCCGAGGCCTCGATGATCCGGCGGTTGGCCTGGTGCGGCACGAACCAGTCGAGGTCGGCGGCCGTGACGCCGGCCTGCGCGAACGCGTCCGCGATCACGTCGGCGACCTGCCCGACCGCGAACCGGAACACCTCGCGGCCCTCCATGCGCAGGTGCCCGGTGGTCCCGGTGGAGCCCGGCCCGCCATCGACGTAGAGCTTGTCCCGGTGCCGCCCGTCCGAGCGCAGGCTGGCGCAGAGGACGCCGCGCTCGCCCGCATCGGCCCGCGCCTCCAGCACCACCGCCCCGGCGCCGTCGCCGAACAGCACGCAGGTGGTGCGGTCCTCCCAGTCGACGATGCGCGAGAACGTCTCCGCCCCGATCACCAGGGCCCGGCGGGCCGAGCCGGTGGTCAGGAACTTGTCGGCCGTGGAGACCGCGAACACGAAGCCGGCGCAGACCGCCTGCAGGTCGAAGGCCGCGCCCCGATGGATGCCGAGCGCCGCCTGGATCTCGGTGGCGGTGGCCGGGAAGGTGTGGTCCGGCGTCGAGGTCGCGCAGATCACGAGGTCGATGTCGTCGGCGGTGAGGCCGGCATCGTCCAGGGCGGCCTGCGCGGCCCGGGCGCCGAGCACCGCGGTGGTCTCGCTCACGTCGGCGATGTGGCGCTGGCGGATGCCGGTGCGCTGGACGATCCATTCGTCCGAGGTGTCGACCCGCTCGGTCAGGGCGGCGTTGGTCACGACCTGCGCGGGCAGGCTCGACCCGGTCCCGACCACCACCGAGCGCGGCGCCTGCGGAGACTCTGTGCGGAGGGCTGACATCGCTTTCCTTCCCGGACGCCGCCGGCTTCACACTTCTCAGGTGTGTCGCCCCGAACGTCCGAATCCTATCCGTTTGAACACGCGGAGCCGAGATAGGGATCCGACCTCCGCGGTGAGCGCGCGGACAGCGGGCTGGCCACCCGCGCGATCGCAGGTCGTCCAGGGCCGCCCCGGCCAGGTTCGGTGATCGGAGGAGCGACCCCGAGACTCCTGATCACCCTGTCATTCCGGCGCCGCGCAGAGGAACCCGGAATCCAGAGCCGCCGACAGATCAAGGTCTTGCAGCGTCGGCGGTTCTGGGTTCCGGGCTCGCCTGCGGCGCCCCGGAATGACGGGGAGGAGGTTCGAGCGTCGTGGGACACGCCACGGCCAAAGGCAAAAACATCACGCCGGCGCCAGGACCGCCGTCTGGTCGAGCATCTCGCGGATCGTGCGGATCATGTCGTGGCGGGCCATGTCGTGGGCCAGGTCGATCGCGGCGGCGAACCCTTGCGCGTTCTCCGAGCCGTGGCTCTTGATGACAATGCCCTCCAGGCCGAGGAACACGCCGCCGTTGGCACGGCTCGGGTTCATTTTGTCCTTCAGGGCCTTGAACGCCTGCCGGGCGAACAGCGCGCCGATCTTGGCCGAGAGCGTCCGGGTCATGGCCGAGCGCAGGTAGCTGCCGATCTGCTTGGCGGTGCCTTCGGCGGTCTTGAGCGCGATGTTTCCCGTGAAACCTTCCGTCACGACCACGTCGACGGTGCCGCGCCCGAGATCCGTGCCCTCGACGAAGCCGTGATAGGTGAGCCGCGTGCTCTCCATCTCGCGCAGCAGCCGCGCGGCTTCCTTGACCGCCTCGTTGCCCTTCATCTCCTCGGTGCCGACGTTGAGCAGGCCCACGGTCGGCTTGTCGAGGTCGAACACGATGCGGGCCATGGCCGAGCCCATCACGGCCATCTCGACCAGGTGCTCGGCATCGGTGCCGATGGTGGCGCCGACATCGAGCACGACGCTCTCGCCGCGCACGGTGGGCCACAGGCACGCGATCGCCGGGCGCTCGATGCCCGACATGGTCTTGAGGCAGATCTTCGACATCGCCATCAGGGCGCCGGTGTTGCCGGCCGACACGCAGGCGTCGGCCTGCCCGTCCCGCACCGCCTGGATCGCCTGCCACATCGAGGACTTGCCCCGGCCCTGGCGCACCGCCTGGCTGGGCTTGTCGTCCATGGCCACGGCCACGGTGGTGTGGCGGATCTCGACGCAGTCCTTCAGCCGCGGTTCCTTGGCGACCAGCGGGGCGATCACCGCCTCGTCGCCGAACAGCAGGAAGGTCATGTCGGGATGGCGCTCGCGGGCCAGGGCGGCGCCGGGCACGACGGTCGAGGGCCCGTGGTCGCCGCCCATGGCGTCGAGCGAGATGCACACGCGTTGGGACATGTCTTTGCGGGTCGCGGTCTCGGCAGGGGGAACGGCGGCGGGAACGGCGGCGGGACGGATGAGGGCCGCCCGCCGGGCGCGCCGGACCATAGCGATACAGGCCCGCCGGGCAAATGAAATCGGGCCGGACGGGTCAGGCAATTGTTTCGGGGCGGGCCGGGCTGGGGCTCTGCGGGGGCTTCTGCTTCTGCGAGCGATCCCGTCCACCCTCCTCATCCTGAGGTACGAGCGCAGCGAGCCTCGAAGGAGATCTCCAGGGATCGCGCGGCCGGCTGGAGGGCTCCTTCGAGGCCTCCGCTGCGCTCCGGCCCCTTGTATTAGCGAATCATGTCAGATTGCCCCTGTCCCGCGAGGGATGCCGGCTCTGGGGTGGCCACCCCAGAGCCGGCGGCGACTGTCGGATCGTTGGCACCTGAGCCTGTGGCCTGCGCCGCGGG
>NZ_VRVD01000601.1:0-2868 GCF_008040015.1 Methylobacterium sp. WL18
GGCCCCGCCAGCGCCGGGGCGGCGCCCGGGACCGGCGCCAGAACCTGCCGGACCAGCGGACGCACCACCGTGAGCAGGACGATCAGCGTCAGGAGCGCCAGCACCGAGAGTTCGGCCATGCGCAGCACGTCATCCTTGGTCGGCGCCAGGAGCGACTGGATCAGGGTCGGCTCGCTGAATTGCGGTACGCTCGGCGCTTCGGCGAAGCGCAGGTTCACCACCTCGATCTGGTCGCCGCGCGCCTTGTCGAAGCCGACCGCGCTGCGCACCAGGGCGGTGATCCGCTCGATCTCGGCGGGCGGGCGCGGCGTGTAGGTCTGCTTGCCGTCGGGCGCGATGGCGTAGATCCCGTCGACCACCACGGCGACCGACAGGCGCTTCACCCGGCCGCCCTCGGCGATCTCGGTCTTGGTGACCTTCGAGATCTCGTAGTTGGTGGTCTCCTCGTTCTTGTTGGTCGCGTCCTTCGGGGCGGGCGGCTTGTCGCCGCCGTTGGCGCCGGGCAGCTCGTTGCCGACCGTGACCTGCCCGTCGGCGTTGCCGGTGACGGCCGATTCGGTCCGGGTCTGGGCCGAGCGCACGACCCGGCTCTCCGGGTCGAAGGTCTCGGAGCGGCTCTCGATCCGGTTGAGGTCCAGCTCGGCGTTGACCTGGACCCGGGCCCGGCCGGGGCCGACGATGCCGGCGACGACATCCTCGATCTGCCCGCGCAGGCGCCGCTCCAGGCCGAGCTGCCGGTCCTCGAAGGCGCTGGCGCCGTTGGCGTCGGCGTCCTTGGCGCCGTCGGCCAGGAGCCGGCCGCGCTCGTCGACGATCGAGACCCGCTCGGGCTTCAGGCCCTCCACGGCGGAGGCTGCGAGGTGGCGGATCGCCCGCACCTGCCCGGCATCGAGTTCGCCCATCAGCTTCAGGACGATGGCCGCGCTCGGGCTCTCCCGGTCGCGCTCGAACAGGCGCCGCTCGGGCAGGACCAGGTGGACGCGGGCCGCCTGGACCCGGCCGATCGCCCGGATCGAGCGGGCGAGTTCGCCTTCGAGCGCCCGCAGGTGGTTCACGTTCTGGACGAAGTTGGTGGACGAGAACGCGTCGCCCTTGTCGAAGATCTCGTAGCCGACGCCGGCCTGGACGGGCAGGCCCTTGCCGGCGAGGTCCATGCGCAGGCGGGCGAGGTCGCCCCGCGGCGCCATGATGGTCTGGCCGGTGTCGCCTTTCGATTCGTAGCGGATGCCGCGGCTGTCGAGCTCGCGAATCACGGCGGCCGAATCCTGCATCGACAGGTCCGAGAACAGCACGCCCATATCGGGGCGCGAGACCCGCAGGATGATGAAGGCGAAGAAGCCGATGAGGGTCAGCGTCACGGCCGCCATGGCGGCGATCCGGGCCGGTCCAAGCTTCGAGACGAGATCGAGAACCGGCTTCACGGGATGGGTCGCTGCACTCTAACGCTGGCGGGACCCGACGGCCCGCCCGGCAGAAATTGCCCAGCCCGTGGTTAGCGAGGCGTTAATGCCGGGGCCCGCGGGGGCGCAAAGTTGGGTCTTGGAACGAAACGAAGCCGCATCCGGGGTGCGGAGGCGGCTTCGGAGGGGCTTCTCGAGGACCGGGCCGGGGGCGCGGTCCCTGTTCCGGCCGCGTTCAGTGCCGGTAATGCTGGATCCGGGTCGTCCGCAGCCCGGCGAGGCCGTGCTGGTCGATCGAGAACTGCCAGCTCAGAAATTCCTCGGTGGTCAAGGTGTAGCGCTTGCACGCCTCCTCGAGACTGAGGAGGCCACCGCGCACGGCGGCGACGACCTCTGCCTTGCGCCGGATCACCCATCGACGGGTGCTCGGCGGCGGAAGATCCGCGATGGTCAGAGGACTGCCGTCGGGCCCGATCACGTATTTGACTCTCGGGCGGCTGGGTTCGGTCATGATACGCTCTACACTCGACTGACCTGTCGAGCGTTGAAGGTACTTGCGCTCGCTTAAGAGATGTTGAAGCGGATCACTCGGATATGATTCGTTAGGTGCCACTTGTGGACAACCCTATGCTTTGGACGCTGCTCAGCGGCACTTTCTGAGAGCCGATCATGAGGACCGGCGCCGCTCCGCTGAGGTCGACCGCGTCCACGGTGCCGTTGAGCTGGGTGTCCACGGCCACGCTCGTCCCGGTGGCGTCGGAGGCCGAGACCTTGATCGAGTAGGTCCCGTCCGGCGCGGTCAGGCCCGCCGAGGTCTTGCCGTTCCAGCCGTAGGTCTGGCTGCCCGCGGTGAGCGACGTGCTCTGCGAGGCCACGACGTTGTTCTTCGAATCGAGGATCGTGACCACCGCCTTCGAGGCCGCCCGGGCGGGCGTCAGGGTCCAGGACGCGGAGCCGTTGGAGAGCTGGGAGCTGCTGCCGTCCGCCGTGATGCTCTTGCCGATATAGCTCGTCGCCGACGCGGAACTCGCCGATTTCGAGGCGGTCAGGATGCTGTCGAGGCGATCGTTGGACTTGAGCTGCTGCTCGACGCCGGCGAACTGGACCAGCTGCTGCGTGAACTGGTTGGTGTCCATCGGATCGAGCGGGTTCTGGTTCTTGAGCTGCGTGGTGAGCAGCGTCAGGAACTGCGTGAAGTTGCTGGCGATCTCGCTGCCGTTGCCGCTCGCGCCGCTGCTCGACGCTGTGGATGACGTGTTGGTAACGTTGGATATCCCGGATGTCATGCGGCTCGCTCCCGTGGCGCGTCGGGGCGGAACGCCGGGACGCATGATGGTTCGATGTCGAATCGCGAGGCGGTCTGGTCGCGCATCGCGTCAAATCCTGATGTCGAGGCCGCCGTAGCCGCGCAGCCAGCGCGTCGGCGCAACCTCCTGGGGGGCGTCGGCGCGGTCCTGCGCCCAGGCGG
>NZ_VRVD01000602.1:0-2862 GCF_008040015.1 Methylobacterium sp. WL18
GCGCCACGCTGGACGCGACGCGGGTCGCCGGACGGCCCGCAGCGGCGTAGACCCGGCCGCCCGAACCGGTGCAGTAGCCGCCTCCGCCGCCACTGCCTCCGCCGGCCCCCTGGTTCTCCTCCGCGTGCCGGTAGAGCGGCTGGGCCGGCAGGCCTTGTTCCAGCGTGCGCCCGATCATGTAGCCGGCCATCAGGGGCACGAAGGCGCCGGCTGCGTCCGGGGTGACCGTCTCTCCCGCCACGCAGCCGTCCGGACCGTGATGCGCCCGGCATGCCTCCGCGGTGGCGTAGCGCGGCGCCGTCGCGGAATAGGCGGCCTGGGCCGCCGCATAATCGGTCGTGCAGGCCTCCTCCGTGCGAAGACCCTGGCCGATGCAGGCGGACAGGCTGTCGTACACCAGGGCGTCCTCCTCTTTCTGGGAGGGGTCCAGCCAGCCCAGTCCGAGCGCCGCCGCCCCGGCCCCGGTGACCAGGACGAGGGAGATCGCGGCCGAGCGCTTGCGCCGGCGGCCCTCGGCAGGGTCTTCTCCGGGCCCGGCCATGCGCGCGTCCGCCATCTCAGGCGGTCATCGAGGCGGCGTTCACGAGGCCGCCCGCGAAGGACGCCGCGCCGAGGAGCACCGCGGCGGCCATCCGCCCGTCCTCGATGCGCCGCGACAGATCGGGCACCGCGAGGCGCACGAGCCAGTAGATCAGGATCTGCACGACGAGGGCGACGAGGCCCCAGACGATGCAATCGAGGATGGACTGTGCGTTGTAGATCGCCACCGAGAGCGGCAACGCGAAGCCGACGAGGCTGAAGCCCAGCGCCACCGCGGCCGCCGCCACGTCCCGCCGGATCAGTGCGAACTCATTGTGGGCGGTGGCGAGCGTATAGACGAGAAGGTAGAATCCGATCAGTCCCCCGGCCGTCACGAGGTAGAGCAGGAAGGCGGGCAGACCCGAGATGGAGGTCATGCCCGAAGCCCTCCGCCAGGAACCGGCGCGGAGCACGGTGATGCGTCGGTCGGGTCGCCCATGGAGCCGTATCCGTCGAGGTTTCGCTCAGCCGCTCCGCAGGGCGTAGCATGCAGGCAGGAACGGTCACAATCGCGGGGCGGCAACCGCCCCATGGGGCCGGACGGTCGGCTGCGCGTCGCGTTCCCCGCCGACGCCGCCACGCCAGACCGACGCCACGCCAGACCGATGCGGACGCCGCCCCAAACCACACCGGCCACCAGCGTAAGCGCCATGACGGGCAGCATCGCGATGACGCCCCAGCCCATGGGCGCCATCAGCGTCAGGGGTAGACCGAGATCGATCCCGGCGATCACGCAGGGATGGACGTCGTCCTCGCTCAACGTGCAGCCGGCCCCATTGCCGATGATCGACGCGATGGCAGACGGTATGGCGGGCAGCCCGGCCGCGAGGCCGAGGCCGATCGGAAGCGCCGCGCATCCTGGCCCGGCCTGCGTTACCTGTGACGATGCAGAATTCGCGCGGGCCCGCCGTAGCGTCGCCGCCTCGCGGCCGGGACGGTCATGCGTGCCCCCCGGACATGTCCTCCGAACCACCACGGCATCGTGACCGTAAGCAAGCCAGAGCATGCACTGCGCTTCAGGAGGCTTCCGTCACGGCTCACGCGCGAACTGCGGGACACGATGCCGCCAATCGTGCGCTCGCTCATATCGGTTCGCGAACCGGAGCAGCATGTCCTCGGCGAAGGGCCGGGCGGCGATTTGCAGGCTGATCGGCAGGCCGCGCCGGTCGAAGCCGCAGGGCAGCGCGATGGCGGGCAGCCCCGTCAGATTGAACGGGTAGGTGAGGCGCCAGGACGCCGCCAGCACGCTCTCCTGCCGGCCCGCGAGCGCGACGGTCGCCTCGTCGGTCCGCCACGCGGTCAGCGGCGAGGCGGGGGTGACGATCACGTCCGCGTCGTCCAGCGCGGCGGCCATCTCGGCCATGATCAGCCCCCGGGCCTGCTCGGCCCGCAGGTAGTCCGGACCGGTCACGAGCCGGCCCATCTCGACGAGGTCGCGGACGTCCTCGGCGAAGCCCCCCACGTGGCCCTGCGCGAGGCTGCGGTCGTGATAGGCCGTGGAGGACGCCAACTCGATGGCGTAGATGGCGCCGAGCCCGTAACGCAGGGCGGGCACCGTGACGTCCCGGACCGTGCAGCCCTGCCCGGCGAAGAAGCGGATCGCCTCCTCGACCGCCGCGGCGACGTCCGCATCGACCGCCTCGAAGAAGTGGTTGCGGATCACCGCCACCCGCAACCCGCGCACCGGCGCGTCGAGGCCGGCCGTGTAATCCGGCACGGGGGCGGAGGTGGCGGCCGGGTCGGCCGGATCGGGGCCGGCCAGGACCTGGAGCAGGAGCGCCGCGTCGGCCACCGTCAGGGTCAGCGGCCCGGCATGGTCGAGGGACCAGGAATGCGGGACGATCCCCGAGCGGCCGATCCGCCCATAGGTCGGCTTGAGACCCACGACGCCGCAGAGGGCCGCCGGGATCCGGATGGAGCCGCCGGTATCCGAGCCGAGCGCGGCCGGACACAGCCGGGCTGCCACCGCCGCCCCCGAGCCGCCGCTGGATCCGCCGGGCACCCGCGCGAGGTCCCAGGGGTTGCGCGTCGGCGGCGTGACCATGCCCCAGGCGAATTCGTGCATGCGCAGCTTGCCGAGGATCACGGCGCCGGCCGCCCGCAGCTTCGCGACGCAATGGCTGTCCTGCCGCGGGAAGGTCAGGGCGTCGACCGAGGTGCCCGCCCGGGTCGGCAGGTCGGCGGTCGTGTAGTTGTCCTTGATGCCGATCGGGATGCCGTGGAGCGGCCCCCGCGGCCCCGTCCGGGCGATCTCCCCGTCCGCCGCGCGGGCCGCGTCGAGGG
>NZ_VRVD01000603.1:0-2844 GCF_008040015.1 Methylobacterium sp. WL18
CTCGCCGCCGCCGAGTGAGCCGCGCGATGCTCGACCGCCGCACCTTCCTGGCCGCATCCCTTGCGGCCGTCCCGGCCATTCGGAGCGCTCGCGCGGCCGAGCCCGGCGTGCTGCGCATCGGCTACCAGAAGAACGGCATCCTGGTGGTGGCCAAGCAGCAGGGGATCATCGAGCGGCGCCTCGAGGCCCTCGGCCACACGGTGCGCTGGGTCGAGTTCTCGCTCGGGCCGCCCCTGGTCGAGGCCCTGTCCCTCGACGGGATCGATCTAGGCCAGACCGGGGACGCACCGCCGATCTTCGCCCAGGCGGCGCGCTCCAGCCTCGTCTACGTGGCGGCCCAGGAGGCCGGCGGCTCCGGCGCCGGGATCCTGCTGCCCAAGGGTTCGACCCTGCGCAGCCTCGCCGACCTCAAGGGCAAGCGCGTCGCCTTCGGCAAGGCGACGAGCGCACACAACCTCACGGTGGCGGCTCTGGAGAAGGTGGGTCTCAGCTACGCCGATATCGAGCCGGTCCTGCTAGCGCCGGCCGACGGGGCGGCGGCCTTCGCCCGCGGCAGCGTCGACGCCTGGACGATCTGGGATCCTTATCTCGCCATCGCAGAGGCGGGGGAGGGCGTGCGCGTACTGGCCTTCGCCACCGAGATCACGCCACAGAACAATTTCTTCCTGGCGAGCCGTGCCTTTGCGGAAGCACGCGGCCCGGTACTGGTCGCGGCGATCGACGCGCTGGGCGAGGTCGCCGCCTGGTGCCGGGAGAACCGCGGCGCGGTCGCGGCGCTCCTGTCGCAGGGCACCGGCGTGCCGCTGCCGGCCACCCGCCGGGCGGTGGATCGCAACGATTACGTGATCGGCCCGATGACGGCGCGCGTCACCGCCGAGCAGCAGGCCGTCGCCGACCGGTTCCACGCCTTGAAGCTGATTCCCCGATCGATCCGCGTCGCCGACGCGGTCTGGGCGGCGCCCGCCCGAAACGGCTGAGATCATGATCGTCCGTAACACCCACCCCCTTGCGTCCGGGCTCGCCCCGCACCGCCGAAAATTCCTGTCCGCGGGCCTCGGCCTCGCGGCGACCGGCGTCCTGCGGCCTGCCCGGGCCGCGGGCGGCACCGTCCGGGTCGGCTACCAGAAATACGGGTCGCTCGTGCTGCTGAAGGCCCGCGGCACCCTCGAGACGGCGCTAAAGCCGCTGGCCTACGCGGTGGCGTGGTCGGAATTCCCGTCCGGGCCGCCGCTGATGGAAGCCCTGAATGCCGGGGCGATCGATTTCGGCACGGCCGGCGAGGCGCCACCCATCTTCGCGCAGGCGGCAAGCCCCGAATTGCGCTACGTGGCGACCGAGCCGCCGGCCCCGCGGGGCGAGGCGATCCTCGTGCCCAAGGACAGCCCGGTGCGCAGCGTGGCCGACCTGCGCGGCCGGACGCTGGCGCTCAACAAGGGCTCGAACGTCCACTTCCTGGTGGTGCGCGCGCTGGAGCAGGCCGGCCTGCCCTACGATGCGGTGAAGTTCGCCTTCCTGGCGCCAGCGGACGCCAACGCCGCCTTCGTGCGCGGCTCCGTGGATGCCTGGGCGATCTGGGATCCCTATCTCGCCGCCGCCGAGCGCGCCACCGACGCCCGCGTGCTAGCGGACGGGCGGGGGATCGCACCCAACCGCGAGTTCTATCTCTCGCGCCGCGGCTTCACGGAAGCCAGCCCGGAGATCATCTCGGCCGTGCTGACGGCGATCGGAGCGATCGATACCTGGGCGGAAGGCCACGCCGAGACCGTAGCGGCGGAACTCGCACCCTCCGTGGGCATCCCGGCGCCGGTCCTCAAGATCGCCCTCGAACGCCAATCCTACGGGGCCGCCCCCCTGGACGCCACGGCGATCGCCGACCAGCAGCGGGTGGCGGACGCCTTCCACGGCCTCGGCCTGCTGCCGAAGCCGATCCGCGTGGCCGACGCGGTCTGGACACAGCCCGAACGCCGGGCGGAGAGCCGATGATGCGCCCCACCCCCCTCACACGCCTGCGCGACACGGCGCTGCCGTGGCTCCTGCCGATCGCGATCCTGCTGGGCTGGCAGGCTGCGGTGTCGGCCGGCCTCGTCTCGAACCGGTTCATGCCGGCCCCCCTGGACGTGGTCCGGGCCGGCTGGGAGGCCGGGCGCACCGGCGAACTCTGGACCAACCTCTGGGTCAGCACCCTGCGGGCCCTGTCGGGCTTCGCCGTGGGCGGCGGCATCGGCTTCGCCCTCGGGCTCGCCAACGGCCTCTCCCGCGTGTCGGAGCAGCTGACCGACACCTCCGTCCAGATGGTGCGCAACGTGCCCCACCTGTCGCTGATCCCGCTGGTGATCCTGTGGTTCGGCATCGGCGAGGAGGCCAAGCTGTTCCTGGTGGCGCTCGGCGTGTTCTTCCCGATCTACGCCAACACCCTGCACGGCATCCGCTCGGTGGACCCGGCGCTGGTGGAGATGGGCCGCGTCTACGGCATGTCGCGGACAGAACTGTTCACCAAGGTGGTGCTGCCCGGCGCCCTGCCGTCGATCTTCGTCGGGTTGCGCTACGCGCTCGGCATCATGTGGTTGACGTTGATCGTCGCCGAGACGATCTCCGCCTCCTCGGGGCTCGGCTACATGGCCATGCAGGCCCGTGAGTTCATGCTGGTCGACGTCGTCGTGCTGGCGATCCTGATCTACGCCGCCTTGGGCAAGCTCGCGGACGCGCTGACGCGCCAGCTCGAGCGTGCCTGCCTCGCCTGGAACCCCGCCTATAGGAGCGCCTGATGCTGCTCGACGCCCTTCGCCGCGAGGCCCCGGCCGATCCCGTTCCCGAGACCCGGAGCGCCGACGCGGGCTCGCTGCC
>NZ_VRVD01000604.1:0-2841 GCF_008040015.1 Methylobacterium sp. WL18
CCGGTGGGCAGCGCGGGGCCCGCAGGCCCGCCGGGCCCGCGTGGTCCGCAGGGGGTGCCGGGACCGATCGGGAAAGCCGCACCGTCGAGTGCCGCCTTCAAGGCCAAGCCGTCGCCGACCCTCACGGGCTCGGTGGTTAGGCCCCGCGCGACGCGACCACAGCAGGAGCCGGGCCAGGGCTCCGGCGACGCCGTGCCTTCCGAGCCGGGCGCGGGCGTCGCCGCCGACGATCGCTATTGATGCGTCTCCGGCGGCCGCGTCCAAGAGGAGGCAGCGGCGATCCATCGGCTTCCCATCGCTGCGCCGCGGATGTTCGGGGGACGGCCGGGGGAGCCGACGGACGGCTTGCCGGGCGTCCCGCGACGGAGAACGAGCTCTTGGAGCCGCGCACGCACGTCAAACCGGTTGCGTCGGCGCACCCGCGGCTCGGATCGGGCGCCCGGGCCGGGGGCCGATGCGTGCCCGGCTCGGTTCGACCGTCCCGGAGGTTCGCCCCACCATGCGGTTGCACGGAGTTCCCGCGCCGGCCGCGCGGCAAACGCGCATCTCCCTCTGAACACGGACGAATTCGCGTTTTCGGCACCGCGTTTACGGCCGGCGTGGCCGCCTGCCGAGGCGGCCTGCCATGTGTCACCTTAATGCCCCAACGCACCACATTCCGACGCCGACGCCGGGCAAGCCCGAGCCAAACCGGCGGATTTGCGCTAAGCGTGACGGTGGGGCGGGCTTGATCGGATCCCTGCGTAACGCCGTACCTTGGCCGTTTTCGCGGCGGACATCCGGACCGTTATAAAGACCGCAAGGGCTTGTTATCGTGACAATACGTCCACCAGCGAGTTGCCCCGCGCTCCGAGTGATCGGAATGGCGTCCGGACTCGCGATCCTGGCCACGAATCCGTCCCTCGCCGAGACCTTGGAGAGCGCTCTCGCCAAGGCTTACCAGGGCAATCCGTCTCTCAATGCCAGCCGCGCCGGCGTCCGCGCCATCGACGAGAACGTCGCCATCGCGCAGGCAGGCTATCGGCCGCAGGTCAATGTCGGCGCCTCGATCGGCGTGCAGTATCTGCAGACCCGCAGCGGCAGCGCGGTCGCTTCCGTCGGCGGAACCGCAGCCGGTTCGGGAACCTCGGCGGCAAGCAGCGGCTCGTCGCTCGGGGGTTCGTCACTGGGCGGCTCGTCACTGGGCGGGACATCGCTCGGCGGCACGACCGGCTCGGCCGTCACCGGGGGCTCCGCCGTCGGAACTTCGACGGGCATCGGCACCAGCGCCGGCGCCGGCTTGGGATCGTCGTCGTCGGGTTTGGCAGCCGGCCAGTCGGCCGGCAGCAGCGGCACGTCCACCGATGTGACCTCTCAGGTGCTGACGTCGTCGAACCGGACCACGCGCACGACCTATCTGCCGAGCAGCGCGAGCCTGACCGTCTCGCAGACGATCTTCAACGGCTTCCAGACCGACAACTCCGTCCGGCGGGCCGAGTCGACCGTCTACAGCCAACGCGAGACCCTGCGGTTCACCGAACTCACGGTCCTCTACAACGCCGTCCAGGCGTACATGAACGTGCTCAGCAACACCGCGACGCTGGAGCTCAACCGGAACAACGTCGAGGTTCTGGAGGAGCAGCTGCGCCAGACCCGCGACCGCTTCAACGTCGGCGAGGTGACCCGCACCGACGTGGCCCAGGCCGAGGCCCGGCTCGCCGGCGCCCGGTCGCAGGTGAGCGCTGCCGAGTCGACCCTGCGCACCAGCATCGGTGTCTACCGCCAGAATATCGGCGTCGAGCCGCGCCAGCTGGCGCCGGGCCGGCCGCTGGATCGCTATGTCCCGATCAACCTCGATGCGGCCATCGCGATCGGGCTGCGCGAGCATCCGCAGGTCGTGTCGGCCATCCACGCCGTCGATGCCGCGGAAGCCCAGGTCAAGATCCTGGAGGGCCAGCTCGCGCCGACGCTCAGCCTGCAGGGCTCGCTGAGCCAGCTCTACGATCAGAACGGCCCGAACACGAGCTTCTTCGTCGGGTTCGTGGGCGGCCGGCTCAACATCCCGATCTACGAGGGCGGCCAGACCTACGCACAGATCCGGCAGGCCAAGGAGACGGTCGGCCAGACCCGCATCCAGGTCGATCAGGTCCGCGACCAGGTCCGGGCCCAGATCGTCGATTTCTGGGGTCGCCTGGAGGCCGCCAAGGCCCAGGTCATCGCCGCGCAGGCACAGGTCCAGGCCAACGAGGTCGCGCTCAACGGCGTGCGCGAGGAGGCCCGCGTCGGCCAGCGCACCACCCTGGACGTGCTCAACGCCCAGCAGGAACTGCTGAACTCGCGGGTGAACCTGATCCTGGCCCAGCGCGACCGGGTGATCTTCTCCTACGGCGTGGTCCAGTCGATCGGGCAGCTCACCGCCCGCTTCACCGCCCTGCCGGTGGAGTACTACAGTGCCAAGATCCACTACGATCAGGTCAAGGATCTGTGGTTCGGCCTGCGCACCCCGGACGGACGCTGAGGTCTTTTCCCCGGGGAGTGTGGTGCAGGCGCGCTTGCCGCGACGAATTGGCATGGAATACTGTTTGACGACCGGCCCGATCGGGTCATCCTCCGAACATCCCATGCCTGAGCGCGCCTGTTGATGAGTGCAGCGAGCCCCAAGATCCCGGACTCGAAATTCCAGGACAAGGCTGCCGATAAGGCGCATGAGCCTTCGATGGAGGAGATCCTCGCCTCGATCCGGAGGATCATCGCGGACGATCAGGCGGCCAAGCCCGCCGAGATCGCGCCGTCGCCCGAGCCCGAGCCCGACGACGTGCTCGACCTCGCCGAGGTCGCCGAGCCGGTCATCCGGCCCCGCGC
>NZ_VRVD01000605.1:0-2841 GCF_008040015.1 Methylobacterium sp. WL18
CGCATCGACCCGGCGCGCTGCGGCGGGCCTTGCTGCGCCGGGTCGATGCGATCGCAGTCGGTCTGTTCAACCTCGGCGCCGGCCCGGTGGCCTGGCGCCGGGCGCGGGGCTGAGCGGGGCCGTCAATCCGCCGCGTGTCGGGCCGGCCGTCGCCACCCTAGCTGGTCCGCATGGCGCGCGACACACTCCACGGCCTCCGGCCCAAACCCCGCCGGACCAAGGCCCCAGCGGCGCCCGCATCCCCCGGGGCGGCCGAGCGGGTCGAGGCCGTGATGGGGCGCCTCGCAGGCGCCGATCCGGACCCGAAGGCGGGGTTCGACGACACCGATCCGTTCCGGCTACTGGTCACCGTGCTGCTCTCGGCCCAGTCCACCGGCCCGACGGTGGCGCGCATCGCCGACGCGCTGTTCGCCCGGGCCAAGGATCCGGCGGGGATGCGGGCGCTGGGCGAGGCGGAGATCACCGACATCATCCGGCCGGTCGGGCTCGGGCCCTCGAAGGCACGTAACATCGTCAAGCTGTCCGCAGCCCTGATCGAGACCTACGGCGGCACGGTGCCGCGCAGTGCGGCAGAGATGCGCCTCCTGCCCGGCATCGGCCGCAAGAGCGCCGAGGTGACAGCGAACTTCGCGTTCCATGAGCCGGTGATCGCCGTGGACACCCATGTGTTCCGGGTCTCGAACCGGATCCCGCTGGCTTCCGGCGGCACCGTGGATGCGGTGGCCGACGGCCTCGCCCTCGCGGTGCCGGAGCGCTTCAAGGACGGCGCCCATGTCTGGCTGTTCCGGCACGGGCGCGACACCTGCACGGCCCGCAAGCCCGACTGCCCGCGCTGCCCGGTCTCGGATCTGTGCACGTGGCCCGGCCGGGAGATCTGAGCCGGCCTCCTACTCGTCCTCGCCAAACCGGTTCGCCAGCAGGGCCTCGATGCCGTCGAGGCAGGTCTGCGCATCGGGGCCGACCGCCGTGACGGCGATGCGGGTGCCCATGGCGGCGCCGAGCGTCAGCAGACCCATGATCGAGCGCCCGCCCACCGTCTCGCCAGCCCGGGTGACGGTCACCACGGCGTCGTAGCGTTCCACGGTCTGCACGAACTTCGCCGAGGCGCGGGCGTGGAGGCCGCGCCGGTTGATGATCGGCAGCATCCGCAGGAAGCCGCCCTCCGGAACCTCCGGATCGTCATCCGTCTCGAACAGCTCGTCCATCGCCCTTCGTGTTTCCCACCCGTACCGCAGCTGACCGCGCGGCTTGCTTCGACACCTAAGCAGACTTGGCCCGCGCGGCCAACGGATCTTCGGCCGAGCACTTTAAGCCGACGCAAGTTTTGAAGACAGAATTGCGCGGCCACCTGATGGGGCGCAGCCTGATCATTGGTCGAACGGTCTATGCGCATTCCCCCTCCACCGCAGAGGGGGGAGGAAGCGAGGGTGTCAGGTCTCGACAGTCAAATCCGCGAGCGCGAGGAGAAAGCCCCCGTCCCTACCACTCGTACTCCGCACCCACGCCCAAACTGGTGCGCCCGTCGCTTCCCGCCTCGCCCTTGAGCTTGATCCGGCGGGTGACATCGAAATCGACGCCGACGGCGGTGTCGGCGGGCTTGGCGCCGGCCTTCACGCCGACGGAGACCCGGTCCGAGATGTAGCGCGAGGCGCCGAGCGCCGGGCCGCCGCTGGCGCCCGTGGAGACGTCGAGGCTGTCGAGCCCGAGGCTCTTGCGGGCCTGCTCGAACACATCCGGCCCGGCGGCTCCGCCCGAGAGCTGCGCCACGGCCTGTGCCAGCTGCAGCGCCTGGAACGGCGACAGGCCTCCCGCGGCCTTCTTGAACAGCAGGCGTGACAGGATCTCGTCCTGGGGCAGCACCGGATCGGAGGTCAGGCTGAATTGCGGTGCGTCCGCATAGCCGCTCACCGCGACCCGGGCGGTGACGTCGCCGGCCTTGGTCTCGGCGGCGAAATCGAGTTCCGGCGTGGTCAGGCTGCCCGCGAAGGTCAGGTTGCCGCGGCTGAAATCGAGACGCTGCCCGACCAGCTGGAACACCCCGCGGCGCATGCCGAAGCCGCCGACCGCGTTCGGCGCCCGCGACGTTCCGGTGACTCGGAGCGATCCGCCGAGTTCGGCATCGATGCCGCGCCCGCGCACGAAGATCCGGCTCGGCGCCTCGATGCGCACGTCGAGGGTGGCGTCGAACGGCACGGCGGGTTTCTTCTGCCGTTTGCCGGGTGTGACGGCCGCCTTGCGGTCGGCCCGCAGCGCCAGCCGCGCCCGGACGTCGGGCGGCGTGTTGACGTGGCGCACGCCCGGCAGGGGCTTCACCGTTGAGGGCAGCCGATCGGGCACGGCCACGTCGATCGACACGATGTCGACCCGGCCGGCGATCCGCGGCGTCCGGGCCAGCGGGCCGGCCAGGGTGAGATCGACGCTCGACACCGCATTCATCAGCGGGCTGGAGACCAGCTCCGCCTTGTCGGCGGTGACATGGAACTGCCCGGGGAAATCCGGCTCCAGGGCGACCCGCCCTGTCACCGAGAGGCGGCCGCCGTTCCGGGCGGACGCCGTGAGGCTCTCGACCACGAGGCTGTCGCCGAGGCCGGTCACGCGCCCGTCGATCGCGGTCAGCCGGATGCCGTTGACCGGGTCGGTGAAGCTGCCGCCGCTCAGCACCGCCGAACCCTGGGCCTTGGGCGCCGCCAGGGTGCCGGTGACGCCACCGTCGATGGCGACCCGCCCGGTGACGCTCTGCCCGCCGGTGCTCAGCAACGTGTTGGCGAGGGACGCGTCGAGGGTGCCGCGGGCGCGCAGGTTGAGCGGGCCTCCGGCCTCGACGGGCAGCGAGCCCGCCAC
>NZ_VRVD01000606.1:0-2840 GCF_008040015.1 Methylobacterium sp. WL18
GGGTTGGCCAGGGCCGCGTTGCTCAGGCGCGGCAGCCGGGCCGCCAGCGGCAGCAGCGGCTCCAGCGCGGACACGAGGTGGTCCTTCAAGGGCCTGGCGTAGCGGGCGTGGTAGAGCGCTAAAAACTTCGCCCGGAAGGTCGGCACGTCCACCTTGATCGGGCAGGCGCCCGTGCAGGACTTGCAGGCGAGGCAGCCGTCCATCGCCTCCTTCACGGCGTGGGAGAAATCGCCGTCGTCGGGCGCGCGCCTGACAGCACTCCGCAAAGTCGCAAAAAAATCGGGCCGCCAGCCGGCGCGCTGGCGCTTCAGTTCGGCGGCGGGGTCGATCCCCGCCTGTGACGCCAGGCGCAGCCACTCGCGCATCAGCGAGGCGCGGCCCTTGGGCGAGTGCCGGCGCTCCCGCGTCGCCTTCCAGGACGGGCACATCGCGTCGTCCGGATCGTAGTTGAAGCAGGCGCCGTTGCCGTTGCAATGCAGGGCCTCGTCGAAATCCTGCCGGACCGGCGGCGGGATCGTGCGGTCCTGCTCGCCCCTGCGGGGCACGCCGTCGATCCGGGTGAGCGCGCCGCCCCGGGCCGAGGCGATCTTGCCCGGGTTCATCCGGTCGCCCGGGTCGAAGGCGCGCTTCACCGCCTCCAGCGCCGGCATCAGCGGCCCGAAGGTCGCGGGCACGAACTCGGAGCGGAAGCCCTTGCCGTGCTCGCCCCAGAGCAGCCCGCCATACTTGGCGGTGAGCGCGACCACCCCCTCGGTGACCTCGCGGATCAGGGCGTTCTGGTTCGGATCCTTCAGGTCGATCGCCGGGCGGACGTGGAGCACGCCGGCATCGACATGGCCGAACATGCCGTAGCGCAGCCCCTTGGCGTCGAGCAGCGCCCGGAACTCGGCGATGAAGTCGGCCAGCCGCTCCGGCGGCACGGCGGTATCCTCGACGAACGGGATCGGGCGCGCATCGCCCTTTGCGGCGCCGAGCAGGCCCACCGCCTTCTTGCGCATGGTCCAGAGTGTCTCGATGGCACCGCCGCGGGCGATGGTGAAGCCGAGGCGCTTGGTGTCGGTGCCGCGCTCGGCCTCCAGCACCGTGGTGAGCTGGGCCAGGGCGGCATCCACGGCATCCGCGTCGTCGCCGACGAACTCCACCAGGTTGATGCCGTGGACCGGCCGGCCGGCGGGATCGTCCGGGAAGAAGGCGCGGACCTCGGCCCAGATCGGGTCCTGGCGGGCGAGACCGAGCACGGTGGAATCGATGGTCTCCACGGAAGCCGCGCCGAACGGCAGCAGCGCCTGGGCGTCCCGCAGGGCGGCGTCGAAATCCACGTAGGAGAGCGCCACCAGCACCGACGCCTTCGGGATCGGCAGCACGTTGAGCCGCGCCTCGGCGATCAGCGCCAGGGTGCCCTCGGAGCCGCAGATCACGCTCTTGAGGTCGAACCGGCCGTCCGCGTCGCGCAGGTGGGCGAGATCGTAGCCGGTGAGGCAGCGGTTGAGCTTGGGGAAGCGCTCGGCGATCAGCGCCGCGTTCTCGGTGACGATTGTATCGACGGTGCGGTGGATCTCGCCGACCCGGTCGTTGCGTGCCTTGGCGGCGCTGAGCCCCGCCTCGTCCAGGGGCTCGGCTTCCCAGACCGTGCCGTCGGCGAGCACGCAGGTAAGCGCCAGGACGTGGTCGCGGGTCTTGCCGTACAGGCAGGAGCCCTGCCCGCAGGCATCGGTTGAGATCATGCCCCCGATGGTCGCGCGGTTCGAGGTCGAGAGTTCGGGCGCGAAGAACAGGCCGTGCTCGGCCAGCGCCCGGTTGAGCTGGTCCTTCACCACCCCGGGCTCGACCCGGACGATGCGGCGGGCGACGTCGATCTCCAGGATGCGGTTCATGTGCCGCGAGGTGTCGACCACGAGGCCGTGGCCGAGCGACTGGCCGTTGGTGCCGGTGGCCCCGCCGCGGGGGCGGATCACGATCTCGGTGAAGCGCGGGTCGTCCAGCAGCTTGGCGATGCGCACGAGGTCGTCGCGCGAGCGCGGGAAGGCCACGGCCCCCGGCTCGACCTGATAGATCGAGTTGTCGGTGGAAAAGACCGTGCGGTCGGCGGCCGACACGGTGAGGTCGCCCGCGAAGCCGCGCAGGCGCAGTTCGGCGACCACCGCCTCATAGAGCGGCACGGCCTCGGTGTGGCGGGTCAGGACCGGGATCATCAACGCGTTCTACACCCGGCCATTCGCGAGGGAAGATCGGCGTTTATGTCACGTCGCCGCGAACCGGGCTGGCACCCCGCTTGCCAAGGTGGTGACGGTGCGGAGCGGATGCCCATGAACGCGAGCGTCGAACGGGTCAGGGATGCCCTGGCCGAACTGATCAAGGCGGCCCTCATCTCCGACGACGCCACGAGCCTCGCCTGCCGCAAGGCCGGCCGGACCAGGCTCGCCGCCCTAAGCACCGACCCGCCGCAGGCCGGGAGCCTGCGCATGGACGGCGCCTGGACGCTGGCGATCCAGCAGGCGGAGACGCCGGAGCTTGCGCCCGAAGAAGGCCAGGTGAACCTGACCCTGCCCCGCGCCTGCCCGTTCGGCCTCGACGAGATCCTGGACCCGGCCTTCGACGTCGATCGCGCGGTCGAGCACATCCGCAAATCGGCGTCCACCGGCTGATCGCGCCTGTTGAGGACGCGACGGCCACCGTTGCCGCGGACCGGCCGGAACCCCATCTTGCGGTGACGAGACCGAATCAGCGGTCCGGCGCCCGATCGCGGGCGCACGCCTTTTTCGAGAACCGTCCGGCACCACCTTTTGGCACCACGCATCAGCGCAGAGGCGGCCGAACCCGCCGCTCCCCCGCCCTTCCCC
>NZ_VRVD01000607.1:0-2838 GCF_008040015.1 Methylobacterium sp. WL18
GCTCTACGCGCTCTGCTTCCACCGCCCGCAATGGCGGGTCGGCTGGCGCCGCGTCGTCGGGCCGGACCTGATCGACCTGCGCCGCCACCCCGAGGGCGGCTGGACCGACCTGCCCGACGACGGGCGGCGCTTCTACGCAGACCCGTTCGCGATCGCGCATGGCGGGTCGGTCACCCTGTTCGTCGAGGAGTTCGACTACCGCCGCGGCAAGGGCGTGATCTCGGCCCTGGGCTTCGACGCGTCCGGGCCGCGCGGCCGCCCGGAGCCGGTGCTGGAACTCGACACCCACCTGTCCTACCCGTTCGTGTTCGAGGCGGACGGGGCGGTCTGGATGATCCCGGAATCCCACGCCTCGGGCACGATCGACCTCTATCGGGCGACCGCCTTCCCGGGGGGCTGGGTGCACGAGGCGGTGCTGGTCGACCACGTGGTGGCGGGCGACGCCACGCTGCTGCACCACGACGGGCGCTGGTGGATGTTCGCCACGGTCCGGGCGGGCGGGGGCAGCTATTCCGACACCCTCCACCTCTGGCAGGCGCCGCATTTCCGCGGCCCCTGGACGCCGCATCCGCGCAACCCCGTGCTGATCGATGTCGGCTCGGCCCGGGCGGCGGGGCCGATCGTGGCCCGCGACGGCGCCCTGATCCGGCCGGTGCAGGATTGCCGCCAGGGCTACGGCGCGGCCCTCGGCCTCGCCCGGATCCTGCGCCTCGACGGGGACGGCTACGAGCAGCGGGTGGAGACGCGCCTCGGCCCCGGGGCGGCCTGGCCCGGCTCTCGCCTGCACATGCTGAGCGCGGCCGGCGGCTTCGAGTTCATCGACGGCTCCCGCCGGGCCCGGGCGCGGCTGCTGGGGTGACCCGAGCCGAGCGGCGGCCTGTTGAAGAGATGCCTTCAGGCCATCCCTGCGTCACGAAGCCCGACGGTCGGCCCCATCCTCCGGTGCGAAGCTGAGCGAGAGCCGGACTTCCTTCACGGCCGGCCACAGCGTCATGTCCTCCTGCCTGATCAAGCCCGCATCGATCAGGGCCCGGACATCGTCGTGGACCCGGCGATAATCGCGATCCAAAGTCTTCGCCAGCGCCCGGATCGACCGCGCACTGCCGGACTTGAACAACGCTTCGAGCAGAGCCACGCGCTGGTCCGAGATGACGCTCTTGAAGGTCTTCAGGTCCTTGAAGATCAGGACAGGCTCCGCCGGTGTCAGATCGCCCGCTTCCACCTGCTTCCAGCGCTCGATGAAGCGGCGGCCCATATCCTCGGCCGAGCCGCCGATGACGATTTTGACATGATCCGTCACAATGCGCCTCCGCGTAAGAGCGAGACTTCGGCCAGGAAATCGGCGACGAGCCGTTCGACGGATACGAACGTGTAAGCCGTCTCGGTGTTGAAGCGATGGACGTGATCGCCCTTTCCGGCCTCGTTGTCGTAGGCGACGATCCGGAACCCGGGCCGTCCATAGAACAGCGAATATTTGAAGCCGTGCGTTGAGCCCCGTACCGGTTGCGGCACCTGCCATATGCGCAGCTGGAGGATCGCGCCGTCGGGATAGACGAGCTTCTCGTCGAAATAGGAGATCGCGCCCGCCACAGCTCGATGGCCCACGTATCATATGGCCCATTCGACATATGGCATCAATGCCACAGGCTCAAGCGAGTCGGAGCCTGCTGCTCGGCAAGCGGCGCGACCGGCCGGGTGCAGCTACTCAACGCTGTGCGCGCCCTCGACTGACGAAGGTCGGAAATCTTGGCTGTTCGCGATCAAGCCGCTCAGGATAGGCGGGACGACACGTCCATGCGCTGATGCAGGATGCGGATGACATCGATCCCGGCATCCGTCTGCCGGTAGAAAATGACATGCGATCCGACCGCGTATTTGAGATAGCCGGCGCGGATCTCGACGGCGCGGCCGGCCTTCGCGCCGGTAGCGAGCTCGCCGGCCGCGTCCACGATCGCCTGATGGTAGCGATCGGCCTGGTCCGGTGACCACCGGCCGAACGTGTAGCGCCAGATTTCTTCCAAGTCGGCGCGGGCTTGGGGGGTGAACCGGGCGCGGAGGCTAGCGCCCATACTTGGCCCGCATCTCCTGAAGGAAAGCGGGGCTGTCCAGCTCCGCCGCGGGACCGGACTCTTCCCCGGCGATAAGGGCTGCTTGAAGTGCGGCGACCTTCACCTCGTGCTCTTCGAGCAGGCGCAGGCCCGCGCGGACGACCTCACTGGCCGATCCGTAGCGCCCGTCGGTGACCTGACGATCGATGAACCCGGCGAAATGGTCCCCGAGCGAGATGGATGTGTTCTTTGCCATGGCAGCCTCCTGATACCAGAAGATACCATATTTTGGTACACGGCGCGCAGGGGGCCGAACGACCCCCTACAAGCCCGCATCCCCGTCGGCCGAAGAACCCGCTTGTGTCGATTGGCACCCCCGCGCATCTCGCATCGCGGCGCCGCGCGCGCTAAGCCGGGCCTGCGCCCACGAACCCGAAGCCATCCGCCGAGAAGACCTGCATGGCGAGTCCCGTCGAACATGCGAGCTTCCTGCCGCCGGTCCTGACCTTCCTGGCGGCCGCGGTGATCGGCGTGCCGGTGTTCCGGCTGATCGGCCAGAGCGCGGTGCTCGGCTACCTGGTGGCCGGGGTGCTGATCGGCCCGTCCGGCCTGTCGCTGATCGCCGAGCCCGAAACCGCGGCCAGCGTCGCCGAGATCGGCGTGGTGCTGCTGCTGTTCATCGTCGGGCTGGAACTGCACCTGTCGCAGCTCGTCTCGATGCGGCGCGACATCTTCGGCCTCGGCGCGGCGCAGCTCGTGGCCTGCGCGCTGGTGCTCGGCGGCGTCGGGC
>NZ_VRVD01000608.1:0-2837 GCF_008040015.1 Methylobacterium sp. WL18
CCATAACCCTGCCTCGCGACGCTCAATCCTGCTGCTGACCCACAGAATGAACCGGCGAACTGGATAAAAGAATCACCACCCTGCCATTCGATAAGATTATCCTGTTTATAAAGCCCAAGATTTTAACGTTTTTGTCGAATCAAGCATTCTCGATAGATATCGAGAGTTTCTTGCGACACCCTTTCCAACTTGAGACGAGGAATATTTGCTTTCGCTGCCATTTTAGCGTGGTCGAGAGCAGATTTGTCACTCAAAAGACGAATGATTGCGCGAGCCATATTTTGTGGATCGTGGGCCGGTGTCAGCATTCCAGCATTGCCACCGTCCAACATCTCTGGAATACCGCCGACGTTGGTTGCTACAATAGCGCACCCTGCTTCGCAAGCTTCCGACAAGACAAGGCCTGCAGGCTCTGCCAGAGAGGGTAGCACGAAAAGATCGCTAGCCATGAAATACGGCCTAGGATCATCTTTACCACCATGAAACACAACTGCTTCTGCGCAACGCAATCCTGCCGCAAGTGCTTGGTATTCCGCTTGATAAGGGCCTTCCCCAACAATGTTAAGTCGTGCTGCGGGGAAAATCTCAGCGACAATTTCAAAAGCATTCAGGAGATCTGGGAGTCCCTTCCGCGGGTGCAATCCAGCAACATACAGCAGAGCAGGGGAACCAAGATTGACCGCTGGTCCTATTGGCCCATCCAATCTAAACGAACCGACCGTTCCATTAAGCACAGTTCTAAGTCGAGATTTAGGCACGCCTCGTTTGGACATAGACTCTGAAACAGCATTGCTGACGGCAATCACACGTGATCCAATGCCCATCAAAACAGCACTACGCTCGAACTCATTGTGGACTGTTGTAATAAGGGGGCGGCGCAACAGAATGCAAATTGGCCAGCAAAGCACTGCGCTCGTCATCATATGCGCATGGACAATGTCGAAGCGCTTAACAAGCTTCAGCAAGCTTAACTCCGCCTTGATAAGGACAAGAGGGACTCGAGCTTGATCCAGAATAATCTTTTCGATGGAATTTTTGGCAAGTAGGTCATCAAAATCCCCTCCCCTACTTGCGACAGAGACACTATGACCGAGCGCGGCTTGCGCGCAGGCTAGGTCGATGGCGGCATGAACATGCCCATTAAGACGCTCCGTATGGTTTAAAACGTGAAGTATACGCATCGCGGCCTCCAAATTCCATTTATACTAACGTGAATAGCGCGGCTATATAAAAACCCACGAGCGACACAATACCAAAATATTCTCTTTAAATTAATAAAGATCGATTCCGCATCTGCAAAATCGCAATATAAAACGTGGATGCATCATATAGCACACAAGAGACAATATCGTGATAATCACATATAAAACTATATACAACGTATCAGCCTGTCGTGAACCTGCTGTCGACCAAAATTCATGTCTGAAAAAGATTAAAAATATTTAGGAGGACGGTGAGCCCGATCTTTACGTAAGAAAATTTGTTAATCGAGCCATGCTATCGATTGAGATTTAAAGCTTCCTCCGTATCTATAAATAATATACATTTCAAGTTTTTTATCCATGCCCCCTTCGTGATATAACCTTGGTAATCCGTATCGGCCAGACCTCTGAAATCGGATAGAGCTTTTTCGAATCACGCCTCCCATGGCTAATTACTAAATTGCTAATGTCCAGTTGTGCTGATAGGACACTAATTGATCGACAACCATCAGCGCCCGTAGATGTCCTCGACGCGGATGATGTCGTCCTCGCCGGTGTAGGAGCCGACCTGGACCTCGATCAGCTCCAGCGGGATCTTCCCCGGGTTGGCGAGCCTGTGCATCGAGCCAATCGGCAGGTAGACCGCCTCGTTTTCGTGGACCAGCACTACCCGCTCGTCGATCGTGACCTCGGCGGTGCCGCGCACCACAACCCAGTGCTCCGCCCGGTGGTAGTGCTTCTGCAGCGACAGGCGCCCGCCCGGCACCACCTGGATCCGCTTCACCTGGAAGCGCTCGCCGATGTCGATCCGCTGGTACCAGCCCCAGGGTCGGTACATCCGCAGGTGCGCGTCTGCCTCCGGCGCGCCCTGTGATCGCAGGGCGTTGACTAGCTCCTTCACTTTGCCGGAATGCGCTTTTGAGGCCACCAGCACCGCGTCGGGGGTGGAGACCACCACCACGTCTTCTAGGCCCACTACCGCGGTCAGGCCCCCGCCCTGGCTGTGCACGAGGCTGTTCTTTGTTCCGATCAGCGACACCCGGCCCCGCACGGCGTTGCCTTCCGCGTCGTGATCCAGCACCTGCCAGACCGCGTCCCATGTGCCGACATCCGACCACGCGAACGACACCGGCAGCACACCGGCCCGGGCGGTCCGCTCCATCACCGCGTAGTCAATCGAGATCTTCGGCGCCCTCTCGAAGGCCTTGGCATCCAGGCGCACGAAATCGAGGTCGATCACGGCCGCGTCGAGCGCGGAGCGGGCGGCTTCGAGCACGTCCGGCACGAACGCTTCGAGCTCGGCCAGCATCAAGTCGGCGCGGAACAGGAAGTAGCCCGAGTTCCACAGGGCGCCGTCCGTGATCAAAGCCTCGGCGCCAACGCGGTCCGGCTTCTCGACGAACTTCTCCACCCGGGCGGCGCCGGGTGCCTCCGCGATCGGGGAGCCCCGGCGGATGTAGCCGTAATCGGAGGCCGGGCGGGTCGGCTCGATGCCGAGCGTCATGGTGTAGCCGGCCCGCGCGCCGATGGCGGCGGCCTTGGCGGCGTCGACGAAGGCCTGCGTGTCCGGCACGACGTGGTCGGCGGCCATGATCAGGACCACGGCCTGCGGATCGGTGCGGGCGGCGTGGAGGG
>NZ_VRVD01000609.1:0-2835 GCF_008040015.1 Methylobacterium sp. WL18
GGCGCAGGGCGCGGCCCTCGCGATCGAAGACGCCGCCGTGCTGACGCGCTCGCTCACCGACCACGCGGACGTCCCGGCGGCGCTCGCGGCTTACGCCACGGACCGCACCGCCCGGGTGCGGCGGGTGCAGAAGGCCGCCCGCGCCAACGGCCGGACCTACCACGCCGGCGGCCTCGTGGGCCTCGCCCGCAACGCCGTGATGGCCCGCCTCGGCCCCGACGGCATGCGCGACCGCTACGCCTGGCTGTACAGCTGGACGCCCCCGGCTTGATCGCGTGCCCCGTCGCGGCTACCGAGGGGCCCATGCGGACGTGGCGGAACCGGTAGACGCACGAGACTTAAAATCTTGCGGCCGCAAGGCCGTGCGGGTTCGAGTCCCGCCGTCCGCACCAGATGCTTTTTGCGTCGCAACGCCCCCGACCAGCAGCCTGACAGCGCCCGTCGTCCACACCCATGGTCCCTAGCGCACGTTGCAGCCCTGCGGGCAGCCTCTTGCCGATCCACCGGCTTGCGCCGGTCGCGGGCGCGGCGGAACTCTTCCTCGGCATGCCTCGACCAGTCCAACGTTCTGCGAAGAGCAGTCAGAACGGCGTAAACCGAAAATACCGACATCTAAAATTTCGCAAATTACTTGTTAATCTAAAGCACGATCTTTTAATTAACTGCCAACGTAACCCGTTTCATTCCATAATATCGCGTTTCGGCCGGACTATATCGTCGGACAGTTCTGCGGTAGCCTGAGCGGATGCTCGTACCTGCTCCGGGGCCGCTGCAGACGTGCAGAGCTTCGTTAAAGCTTCGTCGCGAGATTGGAGACCCATCGGATGTGGCTTCGGCACCACGAGCCGGCCCCGAACAGGAACTTGCCAACACCGTTGAGCAGCCACGTACTTTGACGGGCGCTGGAGATCGGTTTAGAGGTGATCGTGCACGAGAAGCAATAACCATGCCGCTGGCAGCGTCGCCCGGCTGGTCGTTCACGCTGAAAGGGCATTGGGGCCGCTGATGAGTTTGGTGCAACGGCTGGAAGTGCGTCAGGGCCAGGCCCTGGTGATGACGCCGCAGCTCCTGCAAGCGATCAAACTCCTGCAACTGTCGCACCTCGATCTCGCCGCCTATGTCGAGACCGAGCTGGAGCGGAACCCCCTGCTGGAACGCGCCGAAGCCGATGGCCCCGCGACCGGTGACGCGGACGCGGCCGGTCCGTCGAGCGAGACCTCGGGCGAGCCGTTCGACGCATCCGACCCCGATTCGTGGCAACCGCCGGAACTCAATCCGAGTCGCGGCGAGATTGACACCGATTTCGACGCACGGCTCGACAACGTCTTCCCCGATGACGCCCCGACGCAGGTCCAGGAATCCTCCGCGGGCGACATGCTCTCGCTGACCCCGCCGCCCTACGGCAGCAGCGGGGGCAGCTTCGATTCCGAGGCGCCGGATTTCGAGGCGGCCCTGACGGCCGAGATTTCCCTGCGCGACCACCTCGTGGGCCAGCTCGAGCTGGCGACCCGGGATCCGGTCGAGCGGCTGATCGGCGGGTTCCTGATCGACGCGGTCGACGAGGCCGGATACCTGCGCGAGACGGTCGAGGGCGTGGCCCAGCGCCTCGGCGCGGACGCCGACACGGTGGCCCGGGTGCTGACCCAGGTCCAGAGCTTCGACCCACCCGGCATCGCCGCCCGGGACCTCGCCGAGTGCCTGGCGATCCAGCTGTGCGAGCGCGACCGGTACGACCCTGCGATGCAGGCCCTGGTCTCCCGCCTCGACCTCGTGGCCAAGCGCGATTTCACCGCCCTGCGCCGCCTGTGCGGCGTGGACGACGAGGATCTCGTCGAGATGCTGGGCGAGATCCGGAGGCTCGATCCGAAGCCCGGCCGCGCCTTCGGCTCCAGCGCCGTCGAGGTGCTGATCCCGGACGTGTTCGTGCGCGCCGCCCCGGACGGGTCCTGGCTGGTCGAGCTCAATGGCGAGGCGCTGCCGCGGGTGCTGGTCAACCAGAGCTACTATGCCCGGGTCGTCCGCGGCGCCTCCGCCGAGGGCGACAAGGCCTTCCTGTCCGAGGCGCTGCAGAACGCCAACTGGCTCACCCGATCGCTGGAACAGCGGGCCCGCACGATCCTGAAGGTCGCCACCGAGATCGTGCGCCAGCAGGACGGGTTCTTCGTCCACGGCGTCACGCATCTGCGCCCGCTGAACCTGAAGACCGTCGCCGAGGCGATCGGCATGCACGAATCGACCGTGTCCCGGGTGACCTCCAACAAGGCGATCGGCACGAGCCGCGGCACCCTGGAGATGAAGTACTTCTTCACCGCGGCGATTCCGGGCGCGGCCGGCATGGCGGCGCATTCCTCGGAAGCGGTGCGCCACCGGATCAAGCAGCTGGTGGATGGCGAAACGCCGGACGACGTGCTCTCCGACGACGCGCTGGTGCAGAAGCTGCGCAGCGAGGGCGTCGACATCGCCCGCCGGACCGTGGCCAAATACCGGGAATCCCTCCGGATCCCGAGTTCGATCGAGCGCCGCCGCGAGCATTACGCCCACGGCACCGCCCATCACGGGGCGCTGGCGCTGCGCTGAGACTCTGCGGGACGGCCTTGCGCCGCGCCGCCGTCCGGCCCATCGGTCGCGCGCCGAATGATGACGCCCGGACCCGCGATGACTTCGACCGCCCAGCTCCCACGCAGCCTCACCGCCATCGTGCTCGCGGCCGGGAAGGGCACGCGGATGCGCTCGGACCTGCCGAAGGTGCTCCACCGGGTCGCCGGGCGCAGCATGCTGGGCCATGTGCTGGCCGCCGTGCAGGCAGCGGGCGCCGGCCGGATCGCCGTGGTGGCC
>NZ_VRVD01000060.1:0-15500 GCF_008040015.1 Methylobacterium sp. WL18
ACGCCCAGCAGCAGGCCGCCGGCGGGGCCACCCTCGATTCCGGCGGCCTGCTGCTGGGCGTCGATCGCCAAATCGGGCGCGACACCCTGGTGGGCGGCGCGTTCAGCTACCTGCGCGAGACCGGGGCGTCCCGGAGCGGCGGGGCCGGCTTCGCGCCCGGCTCGTTCAGCGCCGACAGCTACGGCGGCACGGTGTACGGCACAACCCGGCTCGGTGCCGTCGTCCTGCGCGGCACGGCCGGGGGCGCCTATGCCGACGGCCGGGTCGACCGGACGGTGACGCTGGGCTCGAACCTGACCCGGGCGCGCGGCGCCCCCGCGGGCGGCGACCTGAGCCTGTCCGGGTTCGCCGGCTACGCGATCGGCACCGGCCTGCCGGTCGAGGTCGTGCCGGAGCTGGGCTTCAGCTACGACCGGCTGAGCCGCGGCCGGGTCGTCGAGCGCGGCGGTCTGGCCGAGCAGGCCTTCACCACGGCGACGTTGGAGGGGGCCCGGATTCTGGCCGGCGGCCGGATCGCCAGTGTGGCGGTGGATGCGGGCGCTGGGCTGCGCCTGGATGCCCGGGCGTATTGGGCGCACGAGCTGGCCGACACCGCCGCCGTGGTGCGCTCGAGCCTGTTCGGGGTGCCGTTCTCGACCCGCACCTCTGCGCTGTCCCGGGATGGGGCCGTGCTCGGCGTGAGCCTGTCCGGCCCGGTGGCGCAGGGCGTCTCCCTCTCGGCGAGCTACACCGGCGAGGTCCGCCCCAACGCCACCGCCCAGGTCTTCTCCGCTGGGTTGCAGGCGGCCTGGTAGGGCAAGCGCTGGCCGCGGCTACTGCCCGGTAGCCGCGGTCGCGATCTGCCGCCTGATCGACGGGATCAGGCGACACGATGCGGAGAGCCGCACGGTACCCCCCGGTGCTCGCGCTTCAAGGGGGGATGATGTCGAACCACTGGAAGTATTACGCGATCATGCGCCGGCGCGCGCTGGCGCAGGTGGCCGGCGCGGCGGATGGGGCGAACCGGTCATCCGAGGCCTGTGTCGGGCGATGTGAGCAGCCACTGACTGATGCCTCTTCGCTTCTGACGGTCCTGGTCGGGCGGCCGGGGGAATTAACCCCGTTCTGTCTTCCAGCGTGCATCCCAGTTGTAAGTACAACTCCTGATTGTAAATGATACGCCTATCGGCGACTGTCCCTGCCGAACGTTCGGGAGAGAACCGTCATGGCGACGACCGCCAGCGAGGGCCTGGCCTGCCGGGGCACAGAGACGCTCAGGGAGGCGATCACCGCAGCCGCCGCCATCGGCTTCCTGGCTGGCGGCGGAACCCGGGTGATCGCCAATGTCGGTGACCTTCCGAGCCTGCTGACGGCTGCACTCTACCTTCCCCTCGGGGCCATTGCCGCCGCGGTACTGGCGGGTGTGGCGATGAACCTGATCGCCCTTCCCGTCCTGGGCACGGTCCTCACGCAACGTCGATTACCTGCTGTCGCCTATCAGGTGGCAGGAGCATTGTCGGGCGTTGCAGCCTTCACGGGGGCGTTCGTCCAGTTCGCCCCCGCGGGCGCATGAGCGATCGGTGACAATGAATGGCTTGCCGATGTTTCACGGGAAACATCGAACCGAGCGCGCCGAACCGCTGCAAGAACCCTCACCCGGTGAACAGGACGGCAGTCCCGGTCAGCGCAGCAGTGCGGCACATCTGCTGCGAGGTCGGACGGAGTCGCCGCGAGCATCCTCGTTGCGAGCCCGCGTCGTAAGCGATCAAGCCGGGGTTGCACACACGGCGCCTCCCTGATCGAAGGTGCCCGGAACTTCTCCGGGACATGCCGTGACGACGCGACAGACCTCAAGCCCGCTCCGCATCGCGATCGTCGGCGGCGGTTTCACCGGTGCGGTGCTCGCGATCCATGCGATGCGAGCCTCGTCGGGCCAGCTCGACCTCGTCGTGCTCGAGCCCCGGGCCGAGCTTGGCCGTGGAGTCGCCTACAGCACCCGTGACCGCAGCCACCGCATCAACGTGCCGAGCGATCGGCTCGACATCGCAGCCGATATGCCTGGTGCCGTCACCGCGTGGCTGCACGCCCACGAGATCCTGCCCGACCCCGCGAGTCAGGATGAGGCTGGCGGTGCCTACGTGCCGCGAGCCGCGTACGGTGCCTACATCGGGGACGTCCTGGCCGAGACGCTGAAGGCAGCCGCCGACCGCGTGCGCCTGCGCCACCTGCGCACCAAGGCCGCCTCGGTGACGGCGGCGGACGGGGCTTGGCGGATCGTCACGGAATCCGGCGAGACGATCATGGCCGACCGGGTCGCGCTGTGCTTCGGCCACGCAGTACCCGCCCTGCCCTGCCGGCTTGGGCCGGGCGTAGCGGAATCCGCGGGGTTCGTGGCCGATCCCTGGGCGGCCGACGCACTCGCGGGGATCGCACCGGACGCGTCCGTGCTGGTTGTCGGCACCGGATTGACCATGGCCGACGTGGTGACGAGCCTCGGCGCTGCGGGTCATCGCGGGCCGATCACCGCGGTCTCCCGCCGGGGCCTCCTGCCGATGGCCCACGGGTTGTTCCGGATGGATCTCGACGTGGTCGGCGCATCACCGCCGACGACCGCCTTAAGCCTGCTGCGGCTGGTCCGCCGTCAGATCGCGGAGGCCGATCCAGCCCTGGGCTGGCACCCGGTGGTCGATTCCCTGCGCGCCGCGCTTCCCGATCTCTGGGGCGATCTGCCGGCGGCCGAGAAGCGGCGTGTCGTCCGCCGCCTGCTGCCGTTCTGGGAGGTCCACCGGTTCCGCATCGCCCCGCAGATCGCAGCGGGCCTGGAGCGGGCGCGGGCAGACGGGCGCCTCGTCGTAGAGCAAGCCGGCCTCGCCGGCCTCGATCGCATTGAGGACGGACGTCTGGAAGCCACGCTGCGACCGCGACACGACAGGATCACGCGACGGCGGTTCGACGCGGTGGTGCTGTGCACCGGCCCGGAACGTGAGGTCGCGCGCAATCCGCTGGTCGCCGCGTTGCTGGCCGACGGGACGGCTTGCCTCGATGCAGTCGGTCTCGGCTTGTCGGTCGACCGCCGCAGCCGCGTGCTCGGCCCGGAGGGCCGCCCGCAGCCGGGCCTTTACGCGTTCGGACCGATGACCCGCGGCAGCTTCGGCGAGATGACGGGCGCACCCGACATTGCTCAGCACATCGAGCGCGAGGTGGCCGGCTTGCTCGGGTGACGAGCGTGACGGCCCGCCATCGATGGCCGGGGTGGTGTGGGATCAGTTCCCGGTGCCGCCGGCCTGCCGGAGGGCGGCGGCGGCTTTCACGATCGACAGGACGCCGCTGCGGGTGGTCTGGTCCGGGATCGATCGGAATGCCGCCACGAGATCCATGATCTCGGGGTCGTCGAACAGGGCCTGGATGGATTCGGTGCCGGCCTCTGCGGGCACCTTGTCGGCGAAGAAGGTCTCGACCGGGACCTTGAGCAGGTCGGCGATCATCTGCAGGCGGCTCGCACCCACGCGATTGCGGCCCTTCTCGTACTTCTGGACCTGCTGGAAGCTGACCCCGATGGCATGACCGAGAGTCGTCTGGCTGAGGCCCTGAGCGGCTCGGAGCGCCGCGATGCGGCTACCAATCGCGCGGTCGGCTTCGGTCGCCAGCTTCGGCTTGGTCACGGCGCTCATCATGGTCTCACGGTCTCTCAAGGCGTGCAGCCGAGGTCGGCCACGTTCCACAGGCTGCCTAACTGAATAGCGCACGATTGAGTTTCGCATCACCATGCAACCCTCGCTTGTGCGAGGTGCATATCTTGGCTGTATCCGATGCCCTGTGTCACCGTGTCATCGCGTCGTCGGGCTCCGGTGCCTGCGCAGTCGCGATCCGATGCGTACTTTGCCACGTCGGCATGCGATCGAACACGGTCGAGGCGTATTCAGCGGAACTCCACGCTCTTCCCTCCGGCACGTCGTTCCGCGGCAGCGTCCGGGTTGCCGTCCGCGATCCCCGGCTATCCGGAACCGCAGCGACGCCCCGACGCGGAACAGAAACACCCGAGAACAGGCTCTTAGCCGGATTACGTTTCCGGATTGCTGCCGTCCGTTCGCGTACACCGCGCCTCCCTACGTCGCGACACCGCCAAGGCATCGGTATCCACGCTGCGCCCCATCCCACGCGGCCACCGCGTTTCGATGCGCCCGAATACCCACAGCTCACCGGGGGGGCGCATTGCCGCTCTCGAGAGCCTGACTACCCAGGGGAGAGGCTGTTGGTAAGCCACTCAACCTGGAATGAGTCCAAGTTATCTTAGAACATTTCCATAATATTCCAGTTGCCTTGAGCAGTAAGGTGATGCCAACACGATCACGGCGGCGTGAGGTCGCGGTTTTCGAGAGAGTACGGGCGGGTCCGTGCTTCTATTAGAGGCATCAAGATGAACCGGTCCCGGGCTGCATCGACCTGGAACGTCATTGAACGGTCCGTGGCCGGATCCCTGTATCTCGCGTTGCTCTCAACGACTTGCGCCGTGGTCGCGCCGGGTGCCGCCGGGGCGCAGACCGCGCCGACCACCGATATCGAGCTGTCCGAACTGAGCGTGACCGGCGTGGCCCCCGGCCGGCCCCTCAACGGTGACCTGTACGGCGCCGGCGGCGCGACCGGCCCGGTTCCGGGCTACGTCGCCAGCCGGAGCACGGTCGGCACGAAGACCGACACGCCGATCCTGGAGACGGCGCAATCCGTTTCGGTCGTCAGCCGCCAGCAGATCCAGGACCAGAACGCGCTGACCGTCACCCAGGCGCTGCGCTACACCCCGGGCGTCTTCGCCGAATCGCGCGGGGGTGCCGGCTCGACCCGCCTGGAGCTGTTCAACATCCGCGGCTTCGCCGCCCCGGTCTTCCTCGATCAGATGGCGATCATCGGCGGGCGCGACGCCAACACGTCGATCGACGTCTACCGCCTGGAGCGGATCGACATCATCAAGGGGCCGGCCTCGGTGCTGTACGGGCAGTCCGGCCCGGGCGGCATCGTAAACCTCGTCTCGAAGGTGCCGCAGTTCGTCCGCCACGGCGAGGTCTTCATCCAGGGCGGCGGGTTCAAAGAGGTCCGGAGCGGCTTCGACGTCGGCGGCCCGATCGCGTCCGACATCCCGGGCCTGGCCGACCAGTTCGCCTACCGGGTGGTCGGGCTCGGCTGGAACGGCGACGGGCCGGCCGTGACCACCAAGGTCGAGCGGGCCTTCATCACCCCGAGCATCACCTGGCGCCCGTCCACCGACACGTCGCTCACCCTGATCGGCAATTACCAGCGCGATCCGTTCTCGGGGTTCTACGGCGGCTTCCCGGCGGTGGGCACCGTGTTCCCGCGCAATTTCGGCAGCGGCCTGTTCGGACGGCTGCCGGTGAACTTCTACGACGGCGATCGCAACATCGAGCGCTCCGACCGGACCCAGGCCTCGATCGAGTACCTGTTCGACCAGCGTATCGGCGAGAACCTGCGGTTCCACTCGGCCGGGCGCTACCTGCGCACCCAGGGCGACTACCGCAGCGTCTACGGCGCCTTCAACGACCGGAACGGCCCGACCGCGACGGGGCCGCTCCTGGCGCGGTCGATCATCGGCACCAACGTGGCGGCCGAAGCCTACACGATGGACAACAACTTCATCGCCGAGTTCGACACCGGCTTCATCGCGCACACGGCCCTGCTGGGCGTCGATCACCGGACCTTCAGCACCCGCACCAGCGGCACCCCGTTCCCGAGCGCCCCGGACCTCAACATCCTGGCGCCGAACTATGCCATGAACATCGCCTTCCCGGCCTTCAACACCACCTCGCGGGTCGATGCGCAGCAGACCGGCGTGTACTTCCAGGACCAGGCGAAGTTCGATCGTCTCGTGCTGACCCTCGGCGGCCGCTACGACGTCGCCCGCCAGACCGGCCCGACCCGCAGCTTCTCCGGAAACACCAGCACCCTGACGCTCCAGGACGCGCCCTCCGACGCCCTGACCTATCGTGCGAGCCTGCTGTACCAGTTCGACGCCGGCGTGGCGCCGTACGTGTCCTACAGCCAGGCCTTCGAGCCGATCGTGAGCGGGCGCGTGTTCGACAGCGCCTTCGGGTCGGTGGGCCGCGTGCCAGACCCGATCCGCAGCGACCAGTACGAGGCCGGCATCAAGTACCAGCCGCCGGGCACCGACATCCTGCTCACCGCCGCATTCTTCGACATCCGTCAGTCGAACCGGACCTCCGCGGATCCCCTGCGCCAGGGCTTCGTGGTCCAGACCGGGGAAGTCGGCGCCCAGGGCTTCGAGTTCGAGGCGCGGGCCAACCTGACCGAGGGCCTGACGCTGATCGGCGGCGTCTCGCTCCTCGACATCCGCAACGTGCGGGATTCCGGCAGCACGGCGAACGACCTCACCCGGCTGTCGGTGCCGCTCCAGGGCCGGCGCCCGGTGCAGGTGCCGGACACGACGATCTCGCTGCTGGCGAACTATCGCTTTACCGACGGCCCCCTGCTCGGCCTCGCGCTCGGCGGCGGCGTGCGCTACCTCGGCCCGTCCTGGGGCGATCCGGCCAACACCTTCCAGGTGCCGGAGAGCGTGGTCGTCGACGCCCTCGCGTCCTACGACATGCGCCACATCGCTCCGAGCCTGGCGGGCCTCACGGCGGAGCTGAACGTCAACAACCTGCTGGACGAGCGCTTCGTCTCGAGTTGCCTGTCCTACTCGGCCTGCTTCTACGGTCTGCCGCGCACGGTCTATGGAACCCTGCGTTACCGCTGGTGAGAACCGACCGATGCGCAACAGCTTCCGGCAGTCGATGGCGTGGCTGCACGCTTGGTCCGGCCTGATCGTCGGCTGGGTCCTGTTCGCGGTCTTCGTCACCGGAACCGCGAGCTATTACCGGCCCGAGATCTCGCGCTGGATGCGGCCCGAACTCCGCGCCGATGCCGTGATCGGCGCGGACGCGACGGCCGCCGCAGTGGAGCGCGGCGTCGCCTACCTGCAGGCGGAGGCGGGCGGCGCGCGGGCGTGGTTCATCACGCCGCCGCGCCCGGACCTGCCCCTGCTCGAAGTGTTCTGGCGGACCGCACCGGGCCAGCCGCCGAAGCGGGTGTTCCTCGATCCGGAAACCGGGGCGCCGGCGGCCCTGCGCGACACCCGCGGCGGGGATTTCCTCTACCGGTTCCACTTCGAGCTGAACATGGCGCCCCTCTGGGGCCGCTGGGTCGTCGGCATCTGCGCGATGATCATGCTGATGGCGCTGATCTCGGGCATCGTCACCCATCGGCGGATCTTCGCCGACTTCTTCACCTTCCGGCGGGACAAGTCAGCCCAGCGCGGCTGGCTCGACGCCCACAACGTCACGGGCGTGCTCGCCCTGCCGTTCCACCTGATGATCACCTATACGGGGCTCGTCACCCTGTCGTTCATGTACATGCCGTGGGGCATGAACGCGGTCTATCACGGCGACACGCAGCGCTTCTTCGCCGAGGCCGGCCAGATCACCGCGCCGCGCTCGGCCGCGGGCCGGCCCGGTACCCTCGCCCCCGTCGGGCCGATGGTGGCGCGCGCGCTGGACACGATCCACGAACCCCTGGAGCGGATCTCGGTCGTCAACCCGAAGGACGCGAACGCCACCGTGGTGGTCGTGTTCGAGGAGCCGCACGGACTCTCGCACGAGCATCCGCAGGTCGCCTTCGACGGCACCACAGGCGCCGTCCTGGAGGTCCGGGCGGGTGGGTTGAGGCCGGCGGCCAAGACCTTCACCACCATGGTCGGCCTGCACGAGGCGCATTTCGCCGGCCCGGGCCTCCGCGTCCTGTTCTTCCTGTGCGGGCTCGCCGGCAGCGCCATGGTGGCCACGGGGCTGATGCTGTGGTCGGTGGCGCGCCTGCCCAAAAAGGCCGGGACCGCCCTGCATCCGGGCCTGCGCCTCGTCCAGGGCCTCAACGTCGCGACGATCGCCGGGCTGCCGGCCGCGATCGCGGCCTATTTCCTCGCCAACCGGATCCTGCCGGTGGATCTGGCAGACCGGGCGCTCTGGGAGATCCGCGGATTCTTCGGCGTCTGGGTGCTGATCGGGCTTGTCGGAGTGCTGCGGCCCCAGCGTCGGGCCTGGCCCGAGGTGCTGAGCGCGGCCGCCGCCCTGTACGCAGCGGCCGCCGTGGCCGATGGCTGGCGGATGCAGCGGGCCTACGGCGTGGGCGATCCGGTCGATCCGCTGTTCGTCGGAGTCGATCTCGTCCTGCTCAGTCTCGCGGCGCTGCTACTCTTCGCAGCCGGCAAGGCCGCCCGCTACGACGGGACCCGGCCCGCGACGCGCGGTGCGAACCGGCAGGCCTTCAGCGGCACCGCCGCCGAATAGGGGGCCGGGATGGGTTCGGCGACCGCTGGGGCCCGCACATCAACCGCGCTCGGGCCCCGTGGGGAAGCGACGCGCGAACCAGTTCCGCAGGAGCTGGCGCTCATAATACAGGCCGCCGGTGGAGAAGCGCGGGTTGGACGTCAGCAGGAAGTTGATGTCCGTGACCGTATCCTCCCCCTGCGCAACGATGCGACCGCCGCGGCGCAGCGCGTAGGCGAGGCGGATGCGCGGCGGCGTGGCATCGGTCACGACGCGCACGCCGCTCGGCGTGGCGAAGCCGGGCCGGTCGAACCCGGCCAGGTCGACGTCGAGGACGGTGATGTCGAGGCGCTCGTCCGGCCGGAGCCGGGTGTTGCCGAGATCCACCAGGATCCGCGTCAGCTCGGCGAGGGTGACCCGGAGCGGCTGCCCGGACGCGAAGCGATTCTCGGCGTCGGTGAAGCGTTCCGGCGCGGCGTAGCGGACCTGAACCTCGGCGGCGGCCGGGCCGGCCGCCAGCAGAGCCGATCCGGCCGTCGAGAGCATCCCGGCCAGGACGAGGCCGGCCTTGCCTGCACCGTGCTTGCTCATCGCGACGCTCACCGTCTCGCTGTTTCGTGATCCGCGGTTGCGGCCGTGTGTCGCCGGGACCGGGCGCACTCTCTGTCCGACTGAGGGGAAACCCCCTGCGCGGGCTCCTGTTTCCGCGCTCCGGGCAATGATGAGCCGGATATGTATTCAGCGATCGCGTGATGGGGCGTCCATAGTCTCGCCGCGTTCCGGGCGCCACCTGTCGTCATCAGCCCGCGAGGGCAGCCCTTCATGGGAGCGCGCACCGCTTGCTCAATTCTTTCCTGGCGATCCTCACCGTTGTCGCGGTCCTGGCAGTCACGGCGCTGTTCAAGCTGCCGCTCCTGCCGTTCCGCCTGGCCGGTCGTCTGCTGCGGGGTCGTCCGGCGGTCGCCTGATCGGCTGCCCGACCGGATCATCCCGCCGCGTCGATGACGAATTCCATCCCGCGACCTGGCCCCTGATCGGCATAGTCGACCAGGGCCAGGCCGCGCTCGGCGAGCGTCGCCTCGACGATCGCGCGTTCCTTGCGGACCATCTGGCCGATCGCCAACGGGGTCAGGCGCGGGCTCGCCCGGCGCAGCTGATCGACCCCGATATGCGCCGGCGTGCCGTCGCCCTCGGCAATCCGTGCGAGCGCGAGGGCTAGATCCTTCGCTTTGGTCTCCGCGGCAGATTTCGGCTTGAACGCCATATGACCGTCTCCCTGTTTTCGTACGCGCATCGTCCCGACCGGTAGCCGCCGGCTTTCCGGATAAGCCGATGCGCTAAGCCGCCGCGCCTCACGCGGCCTGCACGTCCACGTTCACGTCCACGAACGCCCGGATCCAGACGCGCCGCCCTTTGGCGTCGTAGACCTCGACCTGCCAGGCCGACCAGTCGAACCGCTCGATCCGCTCCATCAGCCCGAGCGCGACCCGCTCGGCATGGACGCGCATCTGAGCCGCCGTCGGCAGGCGCCGGCCCTTCAGGTCGATCACCAGCTCATGCCCGTCCGTACAGTGGAAACGATACAGCCGCGTCGGCATCGGCCTGTCCTCGATCAATCGACAGTCCTCCTGAAGAGTTTGAAGCCGCGGCACCGGCGCAGCCGAACGTCCCCGCGATCGCCCAATGTTCGCTATATGTTCTAGTTGCATTGGGGTCGTGATGCACCCGCGGACGTGCGAATTGCCTGTGGGCATTCGTCTCGGCCGGACGATGATGGGCGACCGGACGCGAACCATCGGACCGAGGCGATGGCGCTGTATCGTGGGGGCGCTGGCGGCATCCCTGGTGGCCGGGGGCGCGCCCCTGCGAGACGCCGAGGCGGGATACCTGACGGCGATCCGCACGGTCGCGGCGCGCCTGACCGTGCAATCCATCGGTCATCGCGCGGCCGTCGAGGCCGCGCTCGGCATCACGCTCAAGCTCGAGAGCGAGGGAGCCTTCCGGTTCTGGTCGGGACCGGGCTTCCGGCTCGATGGGATCCCGGTTCGCGACGTCGATTACCGGGAGCCGACGGCCGAGGCGGACCCGGCGGCCGGCCCACTCCTGGCCCTCGACCTCGAACCCGCCGCCTGCCTCACCCTCGACGCGATCCGGGCGTCTTTCCCGGACGCCCGGATCACCGCCACGCCGCGCGGCTCGTACGGCGAGCGAACCTCCCTGTCGATCGATTCCGGGGGCGGGGAACTGACCTTCGGCATCGCCGCCGACCCGCCGGAATGCCTGAACGTCCTGATCTTCATGCGCAAACGGGCGTCCTGACCGCCGGGACGCGCGCCGCCCGAGGACACACCCGGTCGCGATCAGGCGGCCTTGCCGTTGCGCTTGGCCATCGAGCCGGGCTGGCCCAGACCGATCGCCTTGGCGAGGGCGGAGCGCTGCTCGGCGTAGCTCGGGGCGACCATCGGGTAGTCGGTGGGCAGGCCATAGCGCTCGCGGTAGCTCTGCGGGCTCAGGCCGTTGGCGGACAGGTGGCGCTTCAGCGTCTTGTAGGTCTTGCCGTCGATGAAGCTGACGATCCCGTCATGCTGGACCGACTTGCGGATCTGGGCCGCGCTCGGCTTGTCGACGGCGGCCGGCGCAGCGGTGCTGCCCTCGGTCGGCACGGCGCCGGAGGCCAGGGCGGCGATCGCGCCATACACCCGGGCGATCAAGGCCGGCATCTCGCTGGCCGGGACGGGGTTGTTCGCGACATAGGCCGCGACAAGACCAACGGCCAACTCGGTGAAGTTGGACGATTTCCCATAGGATGTCTCGTTCATATTCAGCCCCTCTGAACCTGCGTCACCACCTTGGTGTTTCGGGCCGTCTTGGGATTCAACACAGGAAATCCGGCTTTCAACGCTATTCTGCTGGCACCGCCCGCTTATCGGTCACCCCGGCCTGGGATATTTAGGCAATGACAGGCGTTGCGGCGGCCCTCAGGCGAGGCGGCCGAGGCCCCGACCAGGCCTGGATTCAGCGTCGGCGTACCCGGATGTCATAGCCAGACATGGCGCGCCTTCCTCCACCCCGCGAGGGCTCGAGTGTCGCAAGGGCCTCATACGGTCCCATCCCGGCGTTCCAGGGTGCGAGCCGATCCTTGAGGCAACCTGTGTCCCGTCATGGACCCGGTGGGAGCGCCCGTTTGCAAGGAGCTGTGCGCGTCGAGACAATCGGCGACACCGCCCGGCCGTCTTGGTCCGAACGAAAAGCGGCCGGGACGTGAGTCCCAGCCGCCTCCATGCATCATCGATCTAAGGGTCGGGCTTGCCGACCGCTCAGAGGCTCGTCGTGCCCGGGTAGGACCGGACCCGGTTCCGACCGTCGGTCACGCCCGTGGCGGCAGTCCCTGCGGCGGGCGCTTCCCAGCCGTCGGCACGCCAGGCGCTGGCCTTCTGGTCGAGATCGACCGAGCCGTGCTGCTCCAGGACGTCCATCACCATCGGCACCATCGTGGAGCGGGCTTCGTCGACGCGAACGGTGACGAGCGTCCCGCCCCGGCGCACGCCCTCGCCGTAAGCGTGGGCATCCGACTCGCTGACGCCCGCACCGGTCAGGCCGCCGGCCAGACCACCGGCGGCGGCACCGACGCCCGCGCCCGTCAGGGTGGCGACCAGCCAACCCGCGGCCACGACCGGCCCGACACCCGGGATCGCGATCAGACCGAGGCCTGCCAGGAGGCCGGCTGCGCCGCCGACCACGGTCCCGAGCGTCGCCCCGGTTCCGGTTCCGTCCTTGGCCTTCTCCTTGGTGTCGGCGCTGACGTGAGTCCCGTCGGTTGCGGTGCGGCCGGCATGGCGGTCGCCCTCGTTGTTGCTGACGATGCTGATGTCACCGTGCGGGATGCCGCCGGCCTCGAGCTTGCCGACTGCCGCGGTGGCATCTTCGTAGCGATCGTAGAGGGCCGTAATGGTTTGCTGAGCCATGGAAAATCTCCTTCGTGAGGGTCGCGAGGGTCAGGACATCACTGCGCCGACACGTTGCCCTTGAAATCGAGGCCCACGTTGACCTGCTTGCCGTCATGCATGGCGGTGCCGCGCCAGATGCCGTCGCCGTCCTTCATGAGGTTCTTGGCGTCCTTGAAGCCGGACTTCTCGAGCCGCGAGCGCGCCTCACCCTCGGTGAAGCTGTTGGCGCCCTTCTCGAGCTGGACGGTGCCGTGGGCGGCAGCAGTCCCGCCATTGGGGGTCATCTTGTCGGTGTTGGGCCGGGTGACGCTCTCCTGGCCGCCGGATTGCTGGCTGGTCTTCGCATCGGGGGCGGCCGGGGTGCCGGTCACGGTGGTCTGCGCGAGGGCGCTCGATCCGAACAGCGTGGCGACAAGAAGGGCGGCGAGGGGGGTACGCATGATAGGCTCCGTCGATCATTCCGGACCCCTTCAATCCCCCCGGCAGGCAATGCGTTCCATTATTCGAGGATCTACCAACCAAGCTTTACTTTTCAAACCTTACGCACATTTTGTTCCCGAAAATCGACCCTCAATATCCATTAAATAAAAGCACAGCTTACGGAACATCTGCCCGGCGGCGACCAGCGGGATCGCCACCGGATGGCACTTCCATCAACCGGCGCCGAAGCCGCCCTTGCGGTTGTCCGGCTGGGGCACGGGCGGCCGCGTGTCGTAGCCGCCGCTCTCGGGCGCCGCCCCTTCGGATGACTCGGGATGCCCCGGCGCGTGCGGACCGCTCCCGCCGGCAGCCGGGTCGGATGCCTTGCCCGTGTCCGCCGTCCGTGCCGGCGGTACCGTTCCCAGCGCTTCACGCGCCGCCTCGACATCCTGTCCCATGCGGTCCTCCCGAGTGATTCTGAAGGGCCAAGACGGAAGGGCCGGCGCATGTTCCCGCACCCGCGCGCACGATCATGCTGGCCAGGACCGGCGCGGTTCAGCGGTTCCCGCTGGTTCGCGCGATCGCGCGGCCGAGGCTCATCAGCAGCACGTCCGTGGCGGCCCGGATCTCGGGCGGGGTATCGGATTCGAGGGTGCGCTTGAGCTCGATGGCCAGGTCGGCCGCCCGCTCCAGCGAATCGACCGGGGCCGACAGGTTGCTGAAGACGTAGCGCTCGCTGCCCTGATGCATCTCGGTGATGTCGATGATGATGCCCCGGGAGCGGACCGCCCGCCCGTTCGCGTCCTTGAACGTCCGGCCCCGGCTGAGCAGCCAGCGCACCGTGCCGTCCTGCGCGACGACCCGGTACTCCGCGACCACCAGGCCGCCCGTCTTCGACGCGGACTGGACGTGATCGAGCAGCCAGGCGTGGTCGGCGGGGTGCACCGCGGCCATGCTGGTGAGGCCGTCGAGTTCCTTCTCCGCCAAGGCGGGGTCGCCGGCCAGAAGCCGCGCGGCGCCGGCATCATACACCACCGTCCCACGGACGATGTCCCAGTCCCAGACACCAACCACGCACGACGCCTCGAGGGCGGCGCGGAGCCGGTCGAGCGGTTCACTGAAGCCGTCGATCGCATTGACCGGCGTCTTCGAGCGCTGTCCCATCGTCTTGATCCCGCTTCGCCGCACCCGGAGGATCTGGTGCGAGAGAGTACCATTTCATCCGAGAACCTGTCGAAAATTTCATGATCGGCTCGGGAGGCGTTCGCGTCGCAGGCTGGTTGAACCGCAGGAGCCGTCGCTCCGCCCACTCGACAGAGCCCGAACCGGGCCGGACCGCTCATGTGTGACGATTCCAAGCCGTCCGGCACGCCGAACCGCATCGCACCGCACGGAAGCTCCCTCGGCGACATCGCGCGGGTGCTAGGCGTGCCGGTCTCCAGCTTCTTCGCATCGGCGCCGGACGCCGAGACGCCGGGGGCGCACGAGGATCCGGCCGCCGCGGCCCTCCTCGATCTCGTCCGGTGCTACCTGCTGCGGGCCAGCCCCGAGGCGCGCCGATACGTCGTCGCCCGCGTACGGGCTTTGGTGGATTCCGCCTCCCCGTGAGGCGCGCTGCCCGCAACGATCGGCGGCGCGCTCGGTTCGACCCGCGCGCGCCGTTCGGATCAGGCCCGGACGGCGCAGGCGCGCGGACCCATCATGTCGCGCCGGACGATCTCGATGGACCAAGACGGGGCTGGTGTCTCGGCCGGTGCGGCCCGGTGCCCTCAGGGCAGAGACCGGGCCTGCGACGCGGCGATCCGCATGAGCTCGGCCGTGCTGCCGACGCCAAGCTTGCACCGCAGCGCCGCGGTGGCGTTCACGACGCTGCGGTAGTTGAGCGTCAGGATCTCGGCGATCTCGTCGTACGACTTACCCTTCCCGATCAGCACCAGGATCTGCATCTCCCGGCTGGTCAGGTTCGCCAGGGGCAGGTCGCGCGCACCCGCATTCAGCATCGCGATCTCGATGGCGATGTCGTGGGGCAGGTAGGAGCGGCCGTTGGCGACCGCCTCCAGCGCATCGAGGAAGGACGCGGCCGGCGCATCCTTCAGGACGAATCCCAGCGCCCCGCATTCCAGGACCCGCGCCACGATGACCGGGTCCCGGTGCATGCTGAGCGCGAGGATGCGCGCGCCCGGCTCCAGCGCGCGGATCCGGCGGATCAGCGACAGGCCGGACAGGCCGTCGTCCCGGAAGCTCAGGTCGGTCACCACCACGGCCGGCCGGTGGCGGTGGAACGTGCGGTAGGCGGCGACGATGTCCCGGGCCTCGTGAACGCGTGCGATCCCGGCCTCCTCGGCCAGGAGCCGGAAGCCCTGGAGGACGATCGGGTGGTCGTCGACGATCAGGAGATCGCGCGGCCGGGCGGTGGGCCTCGCCGCGTGCTGAGCGAGTCCCGGCGCGGCACTCATGGCGCCGCCCCGGACTTGAGGCCCGGCGCGAACCGGTCGGCGAGCAGCGCCAGGGCGGCGGCGTGGTCGACGCCCCTGGTACGGGTGTTGAAGTAGTGCTGGCACATCTCTCCGTAGAGACTCTTATGGCGACCGCGGCGGGCCACGACCGCGCTGAAGCCGGTCAGCAGCAGCGCGTATCGCTCGGTCTTGCCGATTTCGGCCAGCATCTGCCCGAGCTGGGCCGTGCGGTTGGCGATCATGCGCGGGTCCTCGATGAAACTGGTCCGGGCCTCGGCCAGGGCATCCTGAAGTGCCCGGACGGGCTCGGACCCGGCCGGCACCGGGTGTCCGGCCTCCCGGCCGGCGAGCCAGCGCGCCGGGTCCGTCCC
>NZ_VRVD01000610.1:0-2832 GCF_008040015.1 Methylobacterium sp. WL18
ACCAGGCGAATCGCCGTGCGGGCGACGCGGTTGCGCAGGCGCCGGGCTCGCCAGAGCGCCCCCGTCTCCACGGCGAGGCCGCGGGCGTAGACGCTAGTGCGCAGGCTGCGGGCGTCGCAGGCCTGCTTGACCGGGTCGGCGTAGAACGCCGCGATCTTGTCCCGGCCCATGCCGGGGGTGGCGAGCCAGGCCGGCACGTGGACCCGGGCGAGCCGGTCGGCATCGGTGAGCAGCTTGCCGATCCCGGTGCCGGGGATCGGGCAGGCGGTCTGGAAGGCGTCGCCGATCAGCACCAGCCCGTCGCGCTCCACCCCGTCGGCCCGGGCGAGGTCGATCGGCCGGACCTCGAGGGGGCCGGACACCGACAGGTCCGGGCAATGCCGCGCCAGGTGGGGCATCATCGCCCGCAGGGTGGCTTCCGGGTCCCGGCGCAGGGAAGCGACCCAGGGCTCGCCGGGATCGCGGTAGCAGAACAGGTTGGCGCGCATCACCTCCCCGATCGGGAACAGGGTCAGGTAGGCGTCGCGCCCGCCGAACCCCTCGGCGAAGTAGGTCATGGCCGGGAACGGGAAGGCGGCCCGCGGCGCCGCCATGTCGAAGCCGACCGCCAGGGAGTGGCGCGGGCTCAGTGCCCGCTTGGCGATGCCGGCCTTGGCGAGCAGCGCATGGCCGAGCCCGGTGGCGAGCACGACGAGGCGCGCCTCGATCCGGCGGCCATCGCTCAAGGCGAGAATCTGGCGATCCGGCCCGAGCTCGAAATCGGCGACCCGGCCGGGGGTCAGCAGCCCGTCGGGCAGGGCGGCCCGGGCGGCCCCGACCAGGACGGGATAATGCGCGCCCCATTCACGGGCGGCCTCCCGGTAGGCGAGGCGGCCATAGCGGACCACCGCGACCTCCTCGGTCGCCGTCGTGCAGGCGGCCAGAGCCGCCCCGAAGCCGAGGCCCTCGAACAGCGCCATCTGGTCGGCCCCGAACTTCTCCGCCCGGAAGTCGCGGCGTGCCTCACCGCGTTCGGCCTGGGCGTCGATCAGCGTGACCCGGGTCCCGGCGCGGGCGAGCGCCCCGGCCAGGCAGCTCCCGGCCAGCCCGGCGCCCACCACGGCTACGTCGCAGGTTTCCGCCTCGCTGCCCATTGCTGTCATCTCAAAGTCGTCCCGCATCCGCGTCAGAGCCTGAACGCGCGAAAACGCATGAATGGTAGCGATCGGGAGTTCTGTAAAGCACGTACGTAATTTTTCGCGGCCGTGGAAACATACGGTTACGCTGCCGCGCCGGCTCCGGTGGGATGCCTCATCTTCTGATTGAATTTCTGTATCTCATCGGATCTATCGCCCGGCCCGGATCTTCCTCGGATCGACGGTAGCAGCCGCTCCGGCCGGGCTTTTTACTTGCCGGGCCCTACTTGCCGGATCGGGCTTCCGTGCAGGTGAGAGGTGGCTTGCCTGCCTCCGTCCAGGTGACGGTGCGACCCTTGCCGCGCAGCTCATGGCGCGCGTCACCGTACTGGATCCCATCCGCGTGCGGCTCGACCGGCAAGGTGACCGAGGGGCCGGCGGGCGGGTGAACGACGGCCGGCGCGTTCAGGTCGGCGGTGTCGAACTCGACCGTGAGCGTCTGCCCCGCGGGACAGGCGAAGGCGACCCGGTTGATCGCGGACGCCGCGGCGTGCGCCTGGTCCACCGCGACCGGAAGTCCCGCGGCGAGAAGGAGGGCGATGCTGCCCCGGGAAAGCAAACGGTTCACGGTACCTCCTGCTGTGCTGATCCGGGCACCGCTCCGATGTGCGGGACATCGGAGAATCGGCCTTCGAAGCCCGGGCACGAACTCTACCGCGATTCCGCCGATCACATCAGGATCGCTGGAATCGGGACGACGCTTCAGCCTCTCAGCTGCGCCACGAAGGCCCGCATGAACGGCGGCAGGCCGTCGAGGTCGCGCAGGCACAGGGTCAGGTCGCGGCGGGCCCACGGATCGGAGAGCGGCACCACCGCGATGGCGAGACCCTGGGCCGCCCGGGCGGCGGCGCTCTCGGGGAGCACCGCGAGCCCGACCCGGGCCTGGACCAGGCGGCAGACGGCATCGAAGCCGCGCAACTGCACCCGCAGACGCATCGGCCGCCCCTCCCGCACCGCCTGGGCGACCAGGAACCGGCTGATGGCGCTGCGCCGGTCGAGGCCGACCAGGTCGTGGCCGAGCACCTCCACGAAGGGGATCTCGGCCCGCGCCGCCAGGGGATGATCCCGGGCCGCCACCAGCACGAACCGGTCCTCCCGGAACGGGAAGGTCTGGAGCGAGCCGGTATCGACCGTGCCGGACAGGATGCCGAGATCGGCCGCGCCCTCGGCCACCAGCCCGACGATCTCCTCGGAGGTGCGCTCGTCGATCTCGACGCCGATCCCAGGATGGCCGGCCAGGAAGGCCGACAGCGCGTCGGGCAGGAACTCGGTCAGCGCGTTGGTGTTGGCGAGCACCCGGATCTGCCCGGCCGCGCCACCGGAGAACACCGCCATCTCCTCGCGCAGGCGCTCGACGCCGGCCAGGATCTCCCGGGCATGGGCCAGGAGCGTGCGCCCCGCCGGGGTCGGGCTGACGCCCTGCCGCCCCCGGGTCAGGAGCGCGGCGCCCAGCGAATCCTCCATGATCCGGATCCGCGTCGAGGCGGCCGCCAGGGCGAGGTTCGCCCGCGCCGCCCCGTGGGTGATCGAACCGGCCTCGACCACGTGCCGGAACAGGCCGAGATCGGTGAGATCGAACCGCATCATCGCCGAAGGCCCCTCCCGGCAGCGGCACCGCCGGGCGCTTTGGTCCTGCAGCGACGGCGCGGGACGGTAG
>NZ_VRVD01000611.1:0-2827 GCF_008040015.1 Methylobacterium sp. WL18
CCTCGGCTCCGGTCGGCGAAAGCGCCGGCCAGCGGGCCGACTACCAGCCGGAGGGCGCCGGCGGCGGCCAGGAGGGCGCCGATCTGCCCCGGCTCCAGCCCCCGCGCCGCAAGAAAACCCGGCAGGATCGGCGAGAGGAAACCGTAGGCCCCGTAGAGGGCAGCGTACAAAACGAGGAAGCGGGACAGACCACCCCGCCGAGCGGTGTCGCGCGCGCCGGGATCCATCGGGGCAGCCTCGTCAGGATGCGGGCGGCGGGCAGGGCGGCATATAGGTCCGATCGGGGGGAGACTGAGGGCGCTCCGGCAACGGCCAGACAACAGTATCCGGGTCGCCGAATCAAATCACCGCTCCGGATGCACCGCCCGTTCAGCCGGGTCGACATTCAGCCGCCCGTACGCCCCCGAGTCATGCGATCGCACGGCCTTCGCGAGCGGCGCCTCGAAGCCGGCCCTATCGGTGTGTTGAAGGCCGATATCCTCGCCGAAGGCCGATCCGGTCCGCGCTTCCACGCGCGATCCTGTGCCAGGGCGCCGAGGAGCCAGCCTCTGCGATCCGTCAATGCCCACGCCGGCCGGCCGCGGCGGCGGGCGTCTTGGCGATGCTTTGCCCGAGGCGCAGCAGCAACATATCGATCAGCAATTGCAGCTCGGTATCCGCGACCCCTTCGAGCGCGTCGCGGCATTCGAGGGCGCGGTCGATGGCGACCGAGAGCGCATCCAGCGGCTCGACGGGCAACGGGGCGGCCTGCTCGTCCTCGAGCCGGCTGTCGGTCACGTCGATGATGATGCCGTGCCCCGTCCGCCGGCTCGACGCGCCCGCCGGCAGCCGGCCGCGGTCGAGGATCCACCGGACCTGGCCGGTTGGCGAGAGCGTGCGGTACTCGGCTACGAACAGGCCGCCGCGCTCGCGGACCGCCTGGAAGTGCCGCACCACCGCCGGCCGGTCCTCGGGATGGACGCAAGCCTTCGCGATCTCCAGCGGGATCGGACGCCCTGCGAGGCCGGGATCGCCTGCGAGCACGTCGGCGGCGCCCGCATCCAAGGTGCAGCGATCGGACCGGGGCGACCATGACCAGGCGCCGATCACGCCGGACGCGTCGAGGGCTGCCGACAGATCCACCGGCAGGCCGCGCGGGCGCTTGATCGCGTCGACAACCATGGGCGATCTCCGAAACCGGCGTGCCCCTCGCACGCATTCTTCGCAGTCATACAACCCATGATGGAATTAAGAGGCGGTTAACTCAACACCGCAACCTCAATGCTCTCCCGGTCATTCTACTGATGGATTGAGGTTATTCCCGCCGACCGACGAACCATCCCCGGTTTCGCGCCATGTCGATGGACGCGCATCGGTTGTACTTCCCGGGCGAGCTTCAGCCGATCTGCGTGACCAGCGTGAACGCGCCGAACAGCAGCACAGCCCCGACCACGACCGCTAGAAGAATGAGCGCGGCCCGCGATTCCTGAATGTCCGGCGCCATGAGCCTCCCCGATCGTATCACCCGTTCCTCCGGGCCGCGCTCCGCGGCGCTTTGATTGCCAGCGTTGCACCGATCGGCTTGGCTGTCGATGGTGGACGACGCCACCGGGCGACACGGATCTCTGGCCGAAACGGCGCCGTCTTTGACTGGATTCACCGCGCCCACCTAAGCATGGTCCGGCACGATGCCTCGGCGAACGAGGGGGGGACCGATGCGAAGCGATATCGAGTTCGGTTCGGAGGGTCGGACCTTGCGGGGCTGGCTCTACCGGCCGGAAACACCGGCGGGAGCGTCCGTTGCGGCCGTGGTGATGGCCCACGGCTTCTCGGCGGTGAAGGAGCAGTATCTCGATCGGTACGCGGAGATCTTTGCGGCGGCGGGCCTCGGCGTCCTGGTCTACGACCACCCCCATTTCGGCGCCAGCGACGGACTGCCCCGCCAGGAGGTCGACCCGACCGTGCAGAAGCGCGGGTACCGGGATGCGATCAGTTTCGCGCAGACGATCCCGTGGATCGATCCGGACCGGATCGGGATCTGGGGCACCAGCTTCAGCGGGGGCCACGTGATCGAGGTCGCGGCGATCGACCGCCGGGTCCGATGCGTCGTCGCGCAGGTGCCGCAGATCAGCGGTTCGCTCTCGGCGCAGCGCCGGACCCGGTCCGATCTCGTCCCGGCCCAGTTGCGCCGCTTCGAGGCCGACCGCGCCGCGCGCTTCCGCGGCGGGGAGCCGGCCATGCTGCCGGCGGTGTCGAACGATCCGCTCCAACCCTGTGCGATGCCGGGACAGGACGGCCACGCCTTCTTCACCGGCACCCAAGCCTTCGCGCCGGCCTGGCGGAACGCAGTGACGCTGCGCAGCGCCGAACTATCCCGCGAGAACGAGCCGGGCGTGCACATCACCCGGATCAGCCCGACGCCGCTGCTGATGATCGTGGCCGAGGACGACGCTCTCACGGCCACCGACCTGTGCCTGGAGGCCTATCAGCGTGCCCTGCCGCCCAAGAACCTCATGATGGTGCCGGGCGGCCATTTCGACCCCTATCTCCGGCACTTCGACCGCACCAGTGGAGCCGCCCGCGATTTTCTCGTGGCTCATCTCGGCGCGGAACCGGCGGCCTGACGACCGGATCGTGTTCGGTCCTCCTGCCTTCCGCGGCCCGACAGTGATCTGCCTCGGCCGCGACTACCCGGATGGCGGGATCGTCGGCCCGCATTGTCACGCCCGCGCACAGCTAATCTACGCGATTGCCGGGGTGATGGAGATCCGCGCGGCGGGCAGCCTGTGGCTCGTTCCGCCGCAGCGCGCGCTGTGGGTCGGGGCCGGCGTCGAACACGCCATGCGCG
>NZ_VRVD01000612.1:0-2824 GCF_008040015.1 Methylobacterium sp. WL18
CCCTCGACGCCGCGTCGCGCGCCGCCCACGACCGTCCGTTCGTCGCCCTGGAGGCGCAGGACCAGGATGCGCTGCTGACGTTGGCCGAGCGCGGCGACCTGGCGGTGCCGGACTCCCTCGGCGGGCGCCTGGACGGCGACCGGATGCGGTTCTGGTTCGAGGATCTGCGCGCCGACGCGGTGCGCCTGTGGCTTGCCCATCCGGCGGCCCTGGCACGGGTCGGCTTTTCGGGCATCGGCGCCGGCGGCGACCGGCCGGGCCCGATCGCGGACGGGTTGCCCGGCTTCCACGACGTCGGGCTCGATCGCGCGGAATCCTGGGAACCCCAGCCCACACAGGGGGAGACGGTCCGATGAACCTCGACGGGATGCGGACCTACCGCACGGATGAGACCGTCGATGCGGTCATCGTCGGGACCGGGGCCGGCGGCGCGCCGCTCCTCGCCCGACTGGCTGCGGCTGGCCTCAAGATCGTGGCCCTGGAGGCCGGACCCAACTTCACCCCCGAGCGCTTCGCCTTCGACGAAACGCTGGCCGACGAGATCTACTGGACCGAGGAGCGCCTCAGCGGCGGCTCCACGCCGGAGGCATTCGGGGCCAACAACAGCGGCACCGGCGTGGGCGGCTCGACGCTCCATTGGGGCGCCTTCGTGCCCCGGGCCGACGCCCGCGACCTCCGGCTTCACACCGAGAGCGGCGAGGGCGTCGACTGGCCGCTCGACTACGACGAGTTGGCGCCGTTCTACGAACGGGTCGAGCGTTTCATCGGCGTCTCGGGGCCGCAATCGTATCCCTGGGATCCCGAGCGCCGCTATCCCCTGCCACCGGTGCCGCGCAACGGCCCGGCGCAGATCATGGCCGGAGCCTGCGATACGCTGGGGATCCGCTGGGCCGACGCGCCCGCGGCGGTGGTCTCGCGCGACTTCGAATCCGAGGGCGGACCCCGGCGCAACGCCTGCATCAATTGCGGCTTCTGCCACCAGGGCTGCCGCAACGGCGCCAAGACCAGCATGGACGTCACCTACCTGCCCCTGGCCGTCACGCACGGGGCGGAGATCCGGGCGGGCGCCTTCGTGCACGGACTCGAGCGCGGCACCGACGGCCGGGTCACCGCAGTGGTCTACACACAGGACGGTCAGGAACGGCGCCAACGCTGCGGGGCGGTATTCCTCTGTGCCGGCGCCGTCGAGACGCCGCGGCTCCTGCTGAATCTGGACCTGGCCAACTCCAGCGATCAGGTCGGCCGCAACTACATGGGCCACGTCGCCACCCAGGTCTGGGGCACCTTCGCCAACGAGGTGCGGATGAACCGCGGCTACCCCTCGTCGCTGATCACGGAGGACTTCATCCGGGCCGGTGCCGACTTCGCCGGCGGCTACCTGATCCAGAGCCTCGGTGTGGTGCCGCTGACCTTCGGCAACGCGGTGGCGCGCGGCCGCGGATTGTGGGGCAAGCCGCTGCTCGATTACCTCGACCGCTACAACCACCTCGCCGGCATCGGCATCAACGGCGAGACGCTGCCCTGCGACGCGAACGTGCTGACCCTTTCCGACGAGACCGACGCGCGCGGGATGCGCAAGGCGCAGATCAGCTTCGGCTACAGTCGCAACGAGGAACGCCTCAACGCGCACGCCACCAAGGTGATGCGCGACCTCTGGGAGGCGGCTGGGGCCGAGGACATCTGGGTGATGGAGCGCGTCGCCCACACGATCGGCACCTGCCGGATGGGGCGCGACGGGTCGAGCGCCGTGGTCGATCCGGTCGGTCGCAGCTTCGACATCGACAACCTGTGGATCTGCGACGGCTCGACCTTCCCGAGTTCCCTCGCCGCGAACCCGGCCCTGACCATCATGGCGCTGTCCCTGCGCACCGCGGAGGCGTTCCTGGCCGCCGGACGCTGAGATCAACTGGCCTCGCCGCGCAGCTCCGCCAGCCCGCGGCGCTGCCGGCCGTCGGCGTCGAAGTTCGCCGGGTCGAGCCAGGCCGCGAAGCCGGCGTGGATACGCGGCCACTCGGCATCGGTGATGGAGAACCACGCCGTGTCGCGGGAGCGGCCCTTCACCACGACGGCGTTGCGGAAGATCCCCTCGAAGGTGAAGCCGAGGCGCAGCGCCGCCGCCCGGGACGGGGCGTTGAGGCTGTCGCATTTCCACTCGTAGCGGCGGTAGCCGAGTTCGTCGAAGGCCCGAGCCATCATGAGTGCCATCGCCTCGGTGGAGGCGGGCGAGCGCTGAAGGCTCGGGCCGAAATGTAGGTGGCCGACCTCGATGACGCCGTTGCCGGGGTCGATCCGCAGGTAGGAGGCGATCCCCAGCGGCGCCCCGGTCGCCCGGTCGAGGACGGCGTGGAACAGCGGGTCCTGGCTCTGCGCCTGGGCGTCGAGGCGGACGCGGTAGGCTGCCTCGCTGTCGGGCATCTCGTCGCCGAGATAGGTCCAGCCGCGCCGGTCCGGCGCCGCATCGTAGGCGGCGAACAGCCCTGCGGCATGCGCTTCGGCATCGAGCGGCACGACCCTGCAGGTGCGGCCCTCCATGGGCGTCCGCGGCGGGCGCGGACGCGGGGTCCAGTCCGGCAGGGCCGGGCCGATCGGCTGGCCGAAGGCGTTGAGGCGGGCGCTCACGATCCGCTCCGCTCGGCGACCAGGTCGGCCAGGACGGTTTCGCCATCCGCGCGCATCCCGGCGATCACCCCGGCCCGATCAGCCTCCGGTCTGTTCTGGCTCATCTTCCACTTCCCCTCGATGCGGGCGATCGGGATCTCGATGCCGACGATGGCCCTCATCTGGGCCGCCACGAAGGGCGCGGGCGCGTCGTCCACCGCCCAGG
>NZ_VRVD01000613.1:0-2817 GCF_008040015.1 Methylobacterium sp. WL18
GGCGCGGCCAGGAGCAGCAACGGGCTCGCCGCCAGCACCGCCAGGGGCGCGGCGGTCCCGAACACCCCGACGCCCATCGCCAGCGAGCCGAGGATGCGCCCTGCCGAGAGTCCGGCACCGAGCCGGCCGAGCGCCGCCGGGCGTGCCGTTTCCGCCACCGACCCCAGCACGGCAGCCTGGGCATGCGGCATCACCCCGGCGGCTCCCGCTCCGTAGGCGATCCGCGAGGCGACGAGCAGCACCAGGGCTCCAGCGACGGGCAGGGCCGGCACCGTCAGGGCCAGGGCGAACAGACCATGGCCGAGCGCCATCAGGGCGGCCAGTGCCGCGAACAGCCGGCGCAGACGCAAACCGGTCCCCCAGTTCCCCCAGGCCGGCGCGCAGACCAGGAATGCGACCGCCCCGGCGAAGGCGACGCCCCCCATCGCGACCGCATCGAGCCCTGTGCGCTCGGCTACCACGGGGACAAGGGCGAGCACGGCCGATTGTCCGAACCCCACCGAGGCCGCGGCGAGAGATAGTCGCCCGGCCACTCCAGACCCGGGAGTGCGCACATCGATCCGAACCATGACACCTCCGTCCGCGCACGGATCTTATTGGCGCGATAACCGGCATGGCAACCTTCACACCACAAATTTAAAATAGTTCTATAGTATTAATCATCTATTGCGCCCCATTTTTCTTTTGTCTATTGGCAATGCCGCGATATGAAGAGGGTCGTATGGTTGAAGCCGACATCTCATGTGCCGACGTTGCTTCCCAGGTATCGGTGCGCAGCTTCCTGAACAGCCTGATGCGGGAATGGGCCGGCTGGACTCTGGCGACCGCCGAGGCGCGCGAAGACGATCCGACGCGTCCCGTGTTGCGGATTTCGCTGCCGAGCCGAGCTTCGGTGATCGAGATCGCGGTCACCCATGTCTCGTCCGTCGGCCAGCACATGTTCAGGCTGCCGTTCCGCGAACTGCGCCCCGGCGAGCCGCCCCGCATCATGGCGTTGGCGGCGTTCGCGGCAGCGGTGGCGAACGAGCCGGCCATCGTCGGACCGGCAGCACCGCAGGCCGCGCCGATTTTCCTGCGCCGCCTCTTTCAGAGCCTCGCCACCGTCGAAGACATCCTCGTCCGCGCCCCTGCACCGGGCATCTTCCTGAGCCGCGACCCGAGCTTCCGCGAGGCCGAGCGCGCGCTCCGGTTCGGCCATTCCGTGCATCCGACCCCGCGCAGCCGGGACGAGTTCACGCTGGCCGATTCCCGCGCCTTCGCGCCGGAATACGGTCGGGGCTTTCCCTTGCGCTGGTGGTCGGCCGCGCCGGAGACGGTCGTCCAGGGTTCCTCGCGGGCAACGAGCGCAGCGGACCTCTGCGCGGACCTCGCCGCTGAAGATGCCGGCTTCGATCCGACGATATTCGCCGCGAGCGGGGGGCGCGTGCTGCTGCCGGTCCATCCGTGGCAGGCGGCCCGCCTCGCGCTCGATCCGGAGATCGACGCCCTGTTCCGCACCGGCCGCCTGCGCGACCACGGCCATGCCGGCGGGCCGTGGTACGCGACCACATCGCTGCGCACCCTCTACGCACCGGGTGCGCGCTTCATGCTCAAGCATTCGCTGAGCCTCAGGCTCACAAATTCGCTGCGCCTCATCAAAAGCGTCGAGTGCGCGCGCGGCCTCGTCGTGGATGGGGTGCTGAACGGGCCGGTCGGCGCCGAGATCGCCGCGCGCTGGCCGAGCTTCCACGTCCTCGGCGAGCCGGCCTATCTTGCGCTGCGTGGCGCCGATGGGGCCGCGCTGCCGCAGACGTTCGTGGCATTGCGGGACAACCCGTTCCACGGGGCGGACGAGCGGCCGGCCGCGGTGCTGGCCGCTCTCTGCGAGATCTATCCCGATGGGCGGGGCAGCGGGCTGGCCGACACGATCCTGCGCATCGCCGGCCGTAAGGACGCGGACGGCGATGGCCCGGTCGAGGCCGTTGCCCTGCGCTGGTTCGAGCGCTTCCTCACCGTCACGGTCGGGCCGATCCTCGAGATCCAGTGCGCGCTCGGCCTTCTGTTCGGCGCGCACCAGCAGAACCTGGTCCTCGAACTCACGGATGGCTGGCCGGTCCGGACCTTCTTCCGCGACTGCCAAGGTACGGGTTTCGTGCGTGAATTCCTTCCGGCCCTCCGCGAGGCCGCCCCTGGGCTCGACCTCGAGGCCGGGCACCTCCTGACCTCCGGGGAGGCTGCGCGGGTCATGGCCTACTACCTCGTGGTCAACAGCGTCTTCGCCGTCATCGGAGCCATCGGCATCGCCGGCCTGGCGCCGGAGGGCGCCCTCATCGGGGCCCTGCGCCGATTCGTCGAGGCGCTCGCCGGGAAGGACCTCCGGGACAAGACCTGCCTGCGCCTGCTGCTCGACGCCCCGGCCCTGGGCAGCAAGGGCAACTTCCAGATCTGCTTCCGTAACCTCAACGAGAACACCGACGTGACCGACCCTCTGGCGAGCTACGTTGACCTTCCGAACCCCCTCGCGGCTCCGTCCGCCCGCGCAGGCGCCCGGCCATGACGGTGCGCGCCCGCATCGATGCCGCCGCCGGGACGGCGCTGGACGGCTGGACCGGGACGAGCCGCCACTGGGCCGCCACCGGCGACGATTTCGTGATCGAAAGCCTGCCGTCCGATGCCAGCAGGGTCCGGCTGACCTTATCGCGCGGCGGCGACCCGATCGCGGAGGCCGAACTGCGCTCCGGCGCGGACGAAGCTTTCCTGGCGCTCACCGGCTCGGCCGGCCGTCATCCCGCCGACGCGCCGGTCGTGGCGGCCCTGGTCGAGGCCGCGTTCCAGCGG
>NZ_VRVD01000614.1:0-2810 GCF_008040015.1 Methylobacterium sp. WL18
GTGCCCGGCCCGACGCGCCCGCCCGGATGCCCGGGCCCGCGGTGCCGTACCGGTCCGTTGCCCCCAGCCCATGACAGATTGCGCCGCGGAATGCCCGCAGGTGACTGGCATCCGCGCGGCAAGGCTGGCATAGGGCACTTATGTCAGACGTACCACACCCCTACTCCATCGAGGTCTCCCCCATCGCCAAGCCGGAGGGCCATTTCCAATGGGCCATCCGCCGGAGCGGCAAGCTGATCGAGCGATCCGATCGTCCGCACCGCAGCGAGGCGAAGGCGTTCGAGAGCGCCATGGAGGCCATCGAGCGCGCCATGAAGCCGGGCGCCGACGGCGGCCGTCGCTGAACACATGATCCGGGCGGCGCGCCTCACGATCCCTGATCTGAGGCGCGCCGCACCGATTCGGTGACGATGCCGGCGGCCCGCTTTGCGGCGGGTTCAGCCAGCATGCCTGCGCTCGCCTGCCTTGTCAGGGGGCGGCCGGGCGGCGTGTGGGCGACGGCCGGAGAACCAACGGCGGCCCCGCTCGTTATTGAACATGCCGCAGCGGAAAGACCAGCCTGACTGCACCTGCGAGACCCTGCGGGAACGCCTCGCGTTCAACATCCTGTTGGACGAGTTCGCGATCGCCGCGTTGTCGGACGCGCTCGTGCTGCTGAACGCCACCGATGACGATCCGGGCGTCACCCAGATCGAGCACACGATCCGGACCCACCGCATCGCGATCCTGAAGCAGCGCGTCATCCTCGGCGCGGCGGGCATCGAACTCGAATGACGGCCGCGCCGCCTTTCGTCGTGCGGGCGAGGAAGCCCCACGGGACCGCGACATACAACTGCCCGACGCCGGAATGGGCGCTCAAGAAGCTGGGCGATTTTCGGGCCGCCGGCCACGACAACATCAGCATCACCGGACCGGACGGGCAACCCCTCGACGAGGCGGATCTGCGCGCGCTGGTCGAGGGCCGGGACGGCCCGGTGCGCAGCGCCGGCCGCGTCACCGTCGATCTCAAATCCTGAGCCCCGCCTGACGCGGGCGCCGCCGGTCCGGTGGATTGGCCCGGTCAGCATTCCGGTAGGTTCACCGCGAGCCCGGCCAGGCTCGTCTCCTTGTATTTCGCGCTCATCTCCTCGCCGGTCTGCCGCATCGCCGCGATGCAATTGTCCAGCGGCATGAAATGCGAGCCGTCGCCGCGCAGAGCCAGCGAGGCCGCCGCCACCGCCTTGGTTGCGCCGATCCCGTTGCGCTCGATGCAGGGCACCTGCACCAGGCCGGCGACGGGATCGCAGGTCATCCCCAAGTGATGCTCCAGGGCGATCTCGGCGGCGTTCTCGACCTGGGCGGGCGTCCCGCCGAGCACGGCACAGAGGCCGGCCGCCGCCATGGCGCTGGCCGAGCCGACCTCCCCCTGGCAGCCGGCCTCCGCCCCGGAGATTGAAGCGTTGTGCTTGATCAGGCCGCCGATGGCGGCGGCTGTCAGGAGGAATTCCGGGATTCGGCCCGGTTCGGCGCCGATGCAATGGTCGATGTAGTACCGGATAACCGCTGGGACGACGCCGGCGGCGCCGTTGGTCGGCGCGGTCACGACCTGGCCGCCGGCCGCGTTCTCCTCGTTGACCGCCATGGCGTAGACGCTCAGCCAATCCGCCATGACGTGCGGCTGGGCGGTGTTCGAGCCGTGCTCGCGGTTGAGCTGGTCCCGGATCCGCTTGGCCCGGCGCTTGACCCGCAGGCCGCCAGGCAATTCGCCCTCGCGGGCCAGGCCGCGCTCGACGCAGGCATTCATGGCCTGCCAGATCCGGGTGAGGCCGGCATCGACCTCCGCGTCGGGGCGGCCGACGGCCTCGTTCGCGCGTTTCATCGCGGCCACCGACAGGCCGCTGTCGCGGGCCATGCGCAGCATCGCGGCCGAGGTCTCGAACGGGTACGGCCACAGCCGCAGATCCGCGGCCGCGGTGGGCGGCGGCACCTCGGCCGCGCGCTGGGCCGCGGTGACGACGAAGCCGCCGCCGATCGAGTAGTAGGTCTCGGAGACGAGCGGCGCGTCCGCCGCGTCGAGGGCGGTAATCACCAGGCCGTTCGCGTGACCGGGCAGCGGCGGCCCGTAATCGAACACGATCGCGGTCGCCGGATCGAAGGCCAGGACCGGCAGGCCCGCCGGAGCGAGACGCTTCTCGACGCGCAGCGCCTCCAGCGCGCGTTCGGCCTCGTCCATGGGGATATCGGCCGGCCGGAAACCGAGGAGACCGAGTGCTACGGCGCGGTCGGTGGCGTGTCCCCGCCCCGTGAACGCCAGCGAGCCGTGCAGCGTCGCCCGGAGGGCGGCCGCCCCTGCGCCCGACTCGTGCCGGCGCAGGAGGTCCAAGAAGTCGGCGGCCGCCGTCATCGGCCCCATCGTGTGGGACGACGAGGGGCCGAGGCCCGGCTTGAACACGTCGAACACGCTCAGAAACATCGGTTTGCCTGTCCCGGCCGCAGGGACCCGTCATGGCCCGCGGCACCTTTTCTCTGAAAGCCAGCTTCGCGTCATAGGCGCAGCTGCCCGGTCGTGCGCGGCCTGCCTGCCGGAGCCGGCCTTCCCATGCGGCGATCGGGACCGTCCCGTATCGAGGCCCGCCAGCTCCGAATGGAAGAAACGCGCCAAGCGGCGATTACGGCCCGGATCCCGGCCAAGGCCCCCCGGGGGCGGGTATCAATGCCTCGCCTCGCGCCGGACCGATGTCGTTCCGGCGGCCACATGGAGGGAGGCCGGAGGGTCGGACAGGGAACCGGCCTCCGCCGGCAGGTGCTTGCCGGGCGGCGCGCGGCCGCGG
>NZ_VRVD01000615.1:0-2799 GCF_008040015.1 Methylobacterium sp. WL18
CCGTCCTGGCGGCGAGCGCTATATGCCGCCCGGGGCGGGACCGTCTTCCAGTATGGCTGGGTCCGTGCCGCCGGCTCGGCGGGCTTCATCATCGCCACCGGCGCTGCCGGCTGGCTGATCGCCGCGTCCGGCTTGTGGGCCGCGCTGGTGGCGAGCGGGGGCCTGTTCATCGCCGCTTCGGGGGCGGCCCTGGCGCTGCCGATCCGCGAAGGCGCCAAGAAAGGCGCCATGCCATGGCACAACTTCGCCGATCTGCTGCGGCTGCCGCGCTTCCTGCGCGTGGTCTTCGCGGCTTCGCTGGTGGTCGGCGCCCACGCCATGCACGACGGTTTCGCCATGATCCTGTGGCGCGGCGCCGGGATCGGAGCCGGCACCGCCGGGCTGCTCTGGTCCGGATCGGTGGCGGCCGAGGTGCTGGTGTTCCTGCTCGTCGGCCCCTGGCTCCTGGCACGGATCGGGCTCCCGGCCGGAATCGCGGTTGCGGCGCTGGCCGGCGCCCTGCGCTGGGCGGCGCTCGCCTCGACGACCGCGATCCCCGTCCTTGCCGCCGCGGAACTCCTGCACGGGCTCAGCTTTGCCCTCCTGCATCTGGCCTGCCTCGGCCTGATCGAAGCCGCGACGCCCCCGGAACGCCGGGCCACCGCGCTGGCGCTCTACGGGACCCTCGGCCTCGGCCTGTCCGGCGTGCTGGCGACGCTGGCCTCCGGCGCGCTCTTCGGCGCGTTCGGGGCGCCGGCCTTCTGGGCGATGGCGGCCCTGAGCCTCGTCGCCCTGCCGCTGGTGCCGGGCCTGCGCGACGGCTGAAGCCGCGGGTTCTTTTCCCGGCCCTGTGGTACGGACCCGGAACGGACCCGCCCGATACACCCGCATGCCCTTTGTCGCCGAGATCCTGATCCCGCTGGCGCTCGAAGCGCCCTACAGCTACGCCGTGCCCGGCGGCCTCGACCTCGCGGTCGGCGACGTGGTGCAGGTGCCACTCGGGCCTCGCGAGATCGTGGGCGTCGTCTGGGGTCTGGCCGAGACGGCCGGCGGATCGAACCTGCGCCCCGTGACTGGCACCCTGCCCTACGCACCCCTCTCGGAGCCGCTGCGCAGCCTGGTCGATTGGATCGCCCGGTACACCCTCGCCCCGAAGGGCTCGGCGCTCGCCATGGTGCTGCGCCTGCCCGACGAGGCCGCCGCCGCCGAGACCGCCCGGGTCGCGGTGCGCCTCACCGACAAGCCGCCCTCACGGCCGACCGCGGCACGGGCTAAGGTCGTGGCGACGGCGGCCGACCGGGTGCTGCGCGGCAAGAGCGCGCTCGCCAAGGAGGCCGGGGTCTCGCTCTCGGTGATCGACGGCCTGATCGATGACGGCGTCCTGGAGACCATCGCGGTCGAGCCCGAGCCGGTCGCCCTGCCGCCCGATCCCGACTTTCCGCGCACGCCGCTTTCGCCCGCCCAGGCGGGGGCGGTGACGGAACTGGTCGAGCCGTTTCCGTGGCTGCAACCCGACGCAGAGGCGGCCGACAACCGGCCGATCCTGCTCGAGGGGGTCACCGGTTCGGGCAAGACCGAGGTCTATTTCGAGGCGGTCGCGGCCTGTATCCGAACTGGGCGGCAGGCGCTGATCCTGATGCCCGAGATCGCCCTGACGGCGCAGTTCCTCGACCGGTTCGCCCAACGCTTCGGGGTCCGGCCGGCGGCCTGGCATTCCGGCATCGGCGGCAAGCGCCGCGAGCGCCTGCGGGCCGCGGTGGCGGCCGGCGAGGCTCTGGTGGTTGTCGGCGCCCGCTCGGCGCTGTTCCTGCCGTTCGCCCGCCTCGGCCTGATCGTGGTCGATGAGGAGCACGAGGCCGCCTACAAGCAGGAGGACGGCGTCCACTACCACGCCCGCGACATGGCGGTGGTGCGCGGGCGCTTGGAGGGCTGCCCGGTGGTGCTGGCCTCGGCGACGCCGTCGATCGAGACCCGGGTGAACGCGGCGCGCGGGCGCTACCGCCACGTGCTGCTGCCGGAGCGGTTCGGCGGACGACGCCTGCCCGACATCGCCGCCATCGACATGCGCAAGGACCAGCCCGAGCGGGGCCGCTTCCTCAGCCCGCCGCTGGTCAACGCTGTTAAGCACACCCTGGAGCGCGGCGAGCAGGCGCTGCTGTTCCTCAACCGCCGGGGCTACGCGCCACTGACCCTGTGCCGGGCGTGCGGGCACCGCTACCAGTGCAAGAACTGCTCGACTTGGTTGGTGGAGCACCGGTTCCGGCGCGCCCTCGTCTGCCATCAGTGCGGCTACACCGAGCGGCGGCCTGAGGCCTGCACCGAGTGCGGTACCTTCGACAACCTGACGGCCTGCGGCCCGGGCGTCGAGCGGATCGCCGAAGAGGCCGCCGGGCTGTTCCCGGACCGGCGCATCGTCGTCCTGTCGAGCGACTTTCCCGGCGGTGCCGACCGGCTGCGCCAGGAGTTGGAGGCGGTGGCGGCCGGGGAATGCGACCTCGTCATCGGCACGCAGCTGGTGGCGAAGGGCCACAACTTCCCGAGCCTCACCCTGGTCGGGGTGCTGGACGCCGATATCGGCCTGACCTCGGGCGATCCCCGGGCGGCGGAGCGCACCTTCCAGCTGCTCCAACAGGTCACCGGCCGGGCCGGGCGCGGCGACAAGCCCGGGCGGGCGCTGGTCCAGACCTACCAGCCCGAGCACCCGGTGATCGCCTCGCTGCTGTCGGGGGATGCGGAGCGCTTCTATCAGGAGGAGATCCACGCCCGCGAGGCGGCGGGCCTGCAGCCTTTCGTTCTGATCGACGATCTGATCGTCTGGGC
>NZ_VRVD01000616.1:0-2793 GCF_008040015.1 Methylobacterium sp. WL18
CTCCTGGCCGGCGCCGGCGCCATCGTGGTCGCCTTCCGGCTGGACGCCAAACCCGCCCGGGCCGCCGCCGGCCCGGACCTCGCGAGCGTCAAGGCCCAGCCCAACGCCTTCGTGCGGATCGCCCCGGACGACACCGTCACGGTGGTGATCAAGCACCTCGACATGGGCCAGGGCAACACCACCGGGCTGGCCACGATCCTGGCCGACGAACTCGGCGCCGACTGGAAGACGGTCCGCACCGAGTTCGCGCCCGCGGACGCCACGCTCTACAACAACAGCCTGATGGGCCCGATCCAGGGCACCGGCGGCTCCACCGCGGTGGCCAATTCCTGGTTCCAGCTGCGCAAGGCCGGGGCCGCCGCCCGGGAGATGCTGATGGCCGAGGCGGCCTTCCGCTGGAAGGTCCCGGTGGCGCAGATCACGGTGGCCGAGGGCGTGGTCCGCCACGAGCCCTCGGGCCGGCAGGCCCGGTTCGGCGAACTCGCGGCCTCGGCCGCCTCCCTGCCGGTCCCGTCCGAGCCGCGGCTCAAGGACCCGAGCGAGTGGACGCTGATCGGCCGGACGGTGCCGCGCCTCGATTCCGTGGCCAAGACCAACGGCTCGGCGGTCTACTCCCTCGACATCCGCCGCCCGAACCAGGTCACCGCCGTGGTGGCCCGCGCCCCGCGCTTCGGCGCCACCGTGAAGAGCTTCGACGCCGCCGCGGCCCGGAAGGTCGCGGGCGTGCTCGACGTGGTTCAGGTCCCCACCGGCGTGGCGGTGATCGCCCGGGACACGTGGTCGGCCATGAAGGGCCGCGAGGCGCTCACCGTCACCTGGGACGACAGCACCGCCGAGACCCGCTCGTCCGACGCGATCCTGGCCGAATACCGGGAGCGGGCCAAAGGCCCCGGCCTCACCGCCTCCGAGCGCGGCGACCCGCAGGCCGCGTTGAAGGGCGCCGCCCAGGTGATCGAGGCCGAGTTCACCTTCCCGTACCTCGCCCACGCGGCGATGGAGCCGCTCAACGCCACGATCGAGCGGGCGGCCGACGGCGGCTACGACGTCTATGCCGGCTTCCAGTTCCAGACCGTGGAGCAGGCGACCATGGCGGCGATCCTCGGGGTGACGCCCGACCGGGTCCGGCTCCACAGCAACTGGGCCGGGGGCTCCTTCGGGCGCCGGGCGACGCCCACCGCCGACTACCTCGCGGAAGCCGCCACCGTGCTCAAGGCCGCTGGCGAGAAGGCTCCCATCCATCTGGTCTGGACCCGCGAGGACGACATGGCCGGCGGCTATTACCGCCCGACCGTGCTGCACAAGGTCCGGGCCGGCATCGACGCCAAGGGCGCGGTGGTCGGCTGGGACCACGTCATGGTCGGTAAGTCGATCATGATCGGCTCGCCCTTCGAGGCGATGATCGTCAAGAACGGCATCGATTCGACCACCGTCGAGGGCGCCTCCGACACGCCCTACGCGCTCCCGGCCTACCGGTTCGGCGTCCATAACGGCCGCGAGGGCGTGCCGGTCCTGTGGTGGCGCTCGGTCGGCCACACCCACACGGCCCACGTGATGGAGGTGATGATCGACGAATTGGCCCACGCCGCGAATGTCGATCCGGTGGCCTACCGGCTGTCGCTGCTGACGCAGGCGCCGCGGCTCTCCGCCGTGCTGAAGCTCGCCGCCGACAAGGCCGGCTGGTCGGACAAGCCGCAGGAGAAGGGCCGCGGCCTCGGGGTGGCGGTCCACGAATCCTTCGGTTCCTACGTCGCCATGGTGGCCGACGTCACCGCGCAGGATTCCGGGATCCGGGTGAACCGGATCGTGGCCGCGGTGGATGTCGGAATCCCGGTCAACCCGGACGTGATCCGCGCCCAGGTCGAGGGCGCGGTCGGCTTCGCGCTGTCGGCGGTGCTGCGCAACCGCATCACCCTGAAGGACGGTCAGGTGCAGGAGCACAATTTCGACGCCTACGCGCCGACCCGGATGAGCGAGATGCCGCAGGTCGCGGTGCATATCGTGCCGAGCCAGGCCGCGCCCACCGGCATCGGCGAGCCGGGCGTCCCCGTGCTGGCGCCGGCCATCGCCAACGCGGTGTTCTCCGCCACCGGGCAGCGCCTGCGCGCCCTGCCCCTCGACCTCTCCGGCATGACGGGCGCGTGACGAATCGCACGGCGCGCCTCCCGGCCCCAGCGTAGGACGGAGGGGCCTTCCCCCCAAGGCAAGAGACCTGAGTAAGAGACCCGACTGACGACGGCGCGGCGCGACACCGCGCCGTTTTTTTTGGTTTCTGCGCGGCCGCTCGCCATCTTGGCAACGATGCCCGCACACGCCCCGTTCGAAGACACCGCCGCGCGCCTGCGCGCCTGCCGCCTGTGCCGGGACAGCCCGCTCTACGGGCCGCCCCTCCCCCAGGAGCCGCGGCCGATCGTGCAGGGCAGCACCGGCGCCCGGCTCTGCGTGGCGAGCCAGGCCCCCGGGACCCGGGCCCACCGCACGGGGATGCCGTTCACCGACCCGTCGGGCGTCCGGCTGCGCAGCTGGCTCGGCCTCGACGAGGCGCGGTTCTACGACCCTGCGCAGGTGGCGATCGTGCCGATGGGCTCCTGCTTCCCCGGTCTCGACCCCAAGGGCGGCGACCGGCCGCCGCGCCGGGAATGCGCCGAGCGCTGGCGCGCCGAGCTGTTTTCCGGCCTGCCGAACCTCGAACTCATCCTGGTGATCGGCCAGTACGCGCAGGCTTGGCACCTGGGCCGGATGGAGGGCGGCCTGACCGGCACCGTGCGGCGCTGGCGCGCGCTCCTGGACGAGCCC
>NZ_VRVD01000617.1:0-2789 GCF_008040015.1 Methylobacterium sp. WL18
GTATCTGCGCGGCGCCGATCCGCGCCCGGATCCGCGAGCGCCTGTCGATCGGCGCGGTGGCCGCCGCCATGGAGGCGAGCGTCAGCCGGCTCCTCGCAGCCGAACGCAATTGACGCCCGGGAGACGCGATCCGTGTTGAACAAGAAGCCGGTCCCGGCCCCGTCGGCCTCCTGGAGCGCGCGCGCCTGGCCGGACGCGATCCTGCCGCTGCCCCTCGACGAGCGCTTCCACCCGGTCGACGAGCGCAAGCTCGGCCAGGTCGCCGCCGGCCAGCTTCCCGCCTGCCGGGCCGTGTTCGTGGCCCCTGCGGCGTCCGAACTGCACCCGGACCTGTTCGCGCCGATCCTGGCCGCCATGGCCGAGCGGCCGGATATCGGCATCTTCTACGGCGACGACGCCGTGGTGGACGGCGCGGGCCAGGTCCGCAGCGTCCATTGCAAGCCGGCCTTCAACCCGGCACTCCTCATGGCCGACGACTATATCGGCTTCCCGCTGGTGATCCGCGTCTCGGCCCTGGCAGGCCTGACCCCGGATTTCGGCCGGCGTACCGGCAACGCCGCCTGGTTCCGGCTGCTGCTCGACGCGCTCTCGGCGGGCGTCGGCATCGACCGGATCCCGCAGACGCTGATCGCCTCGCCGCTCGCCCGCCCGAAGGCGAAGCGCGCCGCCCGCGCCGACGTGCTCGACCGCTGGTTCCAGGGCTCGGGCGCGTCCCTGCGCACCGCCCCCGGCCTGACTCCGGACACGCTGGAGATCCGCCGCAGCCTCGATGCGCGCCCAGTCGTGACCCTGGTGGTGCCCACCGCCCAGACCCGGCCCCGGAACGAGGACGGGAGCCCGATCGCGGGCGCCAAGCCGCACGTCATCACCTTCCTCGACAGCCTCGCCCGCAGCAGCTACCCGGCGGACCGGATCCGGGTGCTGATCGGCGACGACAAGACCGACGACGCGATCTACCGGGGCCGCTCCGACCGGTTCGCGGTGACCCGCCTGCTCACCACGCGGCCCGAGGGCGCGCCGTTCAACTACGCGGCCAAGATGAATACCCTCTGGCGCGCCGCCGAGACCGACCTCGTCATCCTGATGAACGACGACCTCGTGGTGCGCCGCCCCGGCTGGATCGAGGCGCTGCTGACCTTCGCGCTCGACCGCGGCGTCGGCGGCGTCGGCGGGCGGCTGCTGTTCCCGAGCGGCAAGATCCAGCATGCCGGCATGTTCGGCGGCATCTTCGATGTCTGCGCCCATCCCTGGTACAACCGCGACGCGGCCGAGCCGACCTACGGCGACTGGGCGCTGGCGCATCGCGACTGCTCGTCGGTGACGGGCGCGCTGTTCGCCACGCGCAAGGCGGTGCTGGAAGCGGTGAACGGCTTCGACGAGAGCTTCGCCCTCGACTTCAACGACGTCGACCTGTGCTTCAAGCTGCGGATGCTCGGCTACCGCATCGTCTACACGCCGTTCGCCGAGATGGCGCACCACGAGAGCGCCTCGCGGCAGACCAGCTTCGCCCCGGGCTCCCAGATCTCCCGTTTCCTGCGCCGCTGGCACGACGTGCTGACCGACGACCCGGCCTACAGCCCGCAGCTGCGCACCGACACCGACGTGGTCGCCCCCCGGGCCGACGCGGCGCGGTGGGTGAGCGAGCGAAGAGCAGGGCAGACGGCCTGAGCCTGCCAAGCTCGAGACCGTGCGCCGCTCCTCCTCATTGATCGGGTAGCGAAGCCAAAAGGTGTCGCACGAAGCGCGGGTCCCCTCTCCCGTGCGGGAGAGGGACAGGGTGAGGGGTGCGACCTCTCCGAAGAGACCTGGTCCCTCACCCCAACCCTCTCCCGCACGGGAGAGGGGGCGTGTTGCGCCTCACAGATGCCGACCTGCGAGCATCAGAACTTCGGGAGCGACGGCGCGCGTGTCATGTCTGGACGGCGCCTGTTGTCGAACCGCAGACCCGTTGGCATGCAATCCCTCACAGCGCCTCCCCCCGCATCAGCCTGGGCCGCGTGCCCCGGGAGGCCGCGGCCTCGCCGATGAAGAACCGCTTGAGACCGGGCAGGCGGTCGACGATCCCGAGGCCGAGGTCGCGGGCGAGCCGCAGCGGCAGGGCGTCGTTGGAGAACAGCCGGTTCAGCCCGTCGGTGGCCGCCGCCATGGCGAAGCTGTCGAACCGGCGGGCGCGCTCGTAGGCCCGCAGCACGTCCGGGCTGCCGGGATCGAGCCCGAGCCGCAGGGCGCCGGTCACCGCTTCGGCCAAAGCCGCGGCGTCCGCCAGGCCGAGATTGAGGCCCTGCCCGGCGATCGGGTGGATGACGTGGGCCGAATCGCCGAGCAGCGCCAGCCGCTCCGCCCGGAACGCCCGGGCGATGCCGAAGGCCAGCGGGTGCCGGCTCGGCCCGTGCTCCAGGGCCAGCGCGCCCAAATCCAGGGTGAACCGGCGCTCGATCTCGGCCAGCACCGCGTCGGGCTCGCCCGAAAGCAGCGCGTCGGCCTCGTCGGCCCGCTCGGTCCAGACGATCGAGGAGCGGTGGCCGAGCGACCCGCCATCCCGCAGGGGCAGGATCGCGAAGGGGCCGGCGGGCAGGAAATGCTCGAAGGCTCGGCCCTGGTGCGGCCGGGCATGCCCGATCGTAGCGACGATCCCGACCTGCGGATAGGACCAGCCGACCCAGCCGATCCGCGCCGCCTCCCGCAGGCGCGAGCGCGCCCCGTCGGCGGCCACCAGCAGGTCGGCCCGGAGGCTCTCGCCCGTGGTCAACTCCGCTCGGATCGCCGCGCCCTCCGGCACCGCCCGCACC
>NZ_VRVD01000618.1:0-2777 GCF_008040015.1 Methylobacterium sp. WL18
GCCCCGCCCCACAGCCGGCCCACGGCCTCGGCCCGGGCCTCGGCCGAGGCCGGGATGTTCCCGGTCACACCGGCGCCGGCACAGATCAGCCCCAGGGAAAAGATCGCGCCGCGATGGGCGTTGACGCCGCCGGTCGCCTCCAGCATCGCCGCCTCGGCCCGCAAGCCGATCGCCCGCAGGTCGGCCATTCCGGCGCCTTCGCGGCCCGCCGACACGAGCGCGACGAAGAAGGGCCGGATCGCCGCCGCGCTCCGGCGCAGGGTGCCGGCATCCATGTCGTGGTGGCTGCCGGAATCGATCGGGCTCACGAGACCGGGCTTGGGCCACGTCTTCAGCTCATCGATCAGCGCCGCGTGCGCGAGATCCGCCACGCGCTCGGGCCAAGGTTCCGAAGCGTGCCGCTTGTCCTGAACGCACAGGTCAAAAATGCGGCTTCTCCAACGCGGATTCGATCGATCGTGATGCCCGGGCCGGCGCGACCTGCGGCCGATGCGGACGGCGGCGGGTCGGCATCGGTAAGCTGCTACGCACCGCCCGCGCGACGGTCAATCGAACCGCTGCCACGGACGCCCGTGCGTGCCGGCCTGCCGGGCCGTCGAAGCCGTCGATTCAACGCGCTCGATGACGCCGAACCGGCATCCACTTCGGCTGCGAGCGCTCTAAAACGATCCGACGAACCGGTCCGGCAAGTGCCAAAGATCAGGCGCCTGCGCCCAACTCTTGCGCTCGATTGCGTCGGCGAATATTCTCTTCGTCGTCTCGAAGAGATCTTCGCCGGCACGCAGCTGGATGCGTCGTCTCGTGAGTCCGGCGAGTTCGGTCTTGATGTGATCCCGAAACGCTGACGGCGGAATGGCGTGGTGTGAACCCGGAATACCCACCGGAGCGGCGGCGTTGCGCTTCTTCTGGCGCTCGAACAAGATATCGTTGTCGCAATGGGCCAGATGAAACAAGAACAGATCGCCGAATTTCGGTCTATGATCGTGGACGAGACAGTGAAAACCGATATGCCAGTCGGTGCGCTTGGAGATCAGCGTCGCCTTGCATAGGGACGAGATCGAGCGGATATATCCGCGTTGCGACGATACGGGGCGCTGAAGGTCGATCGGCGCTTCACCCTCGACATGGCGGACGTCGGCACCGAACAGGTCGAGGACCGGCGGCACATCCCGAGACGCGATATATTCCGACAGTGATGATGCGACATCCGGATCGACAACGACCAATTCGTCGGCATCGGTGAAGAGCACGCACTTGAAACCAATGAACAACGAGGCACAAAAATCGCGAATTGTGCTCACGCGCTGCCATTCGTCCAAGGGGGTTCTCGGCAACCGGATCCGGTTCGCATGAATCCCCATCGTCGAACCGTCATCGGAGCCGTGATCGAGAACGTAACAGTTCTCGGCCCCGACCTGCCGGTCGTAGTGCCTCAACCACAGCGGTAACATCGTACTTTCATTGTAGGCCATGGTGACCACGGCGAGCGGCCTTTTCTCCACCGGACGATTTCCTCCGCAACGAAATTTCGATCCTCCGCCGCCATCGTACGCGGCGGCACGCTAATGAGGAGCTAAGCTGAACATGGAGCGAGCGCCGCAACTGTTGCGATCTCTGAGCAAGGACGCGCGGATCATCGAGATCGGCCCCAGCTTCAATCCTCTTGCTCCGAAGCGCGACGGCTGGAACACGATCGTCGTCGACCACGCGTCGCGCGAGGACCTCCTCAAGAAATACCATGACCAGACGATCGACCGGATCGAGGAGGTCGACATCGTCTGGACCGGTGGCTCGCTGGCAGATGCGGTCCCGGGCGATCGGCACGGGACTTTCGACGCCTTCATCGCCAGCCATGTCATCGAGCACACGACCGACATCGTCACGTTTCTGAGAGCCGCGGAGACGCTGCTGAAGCCGGACGGCGTCGTGATCCTGGCCGTGCCGGACAAACGCAAGTGCTTCGACTTCTACCGCCCGCTCTCCGGCACGGCAGACGCGATCACGGCGTTCCTCGAGCGCCGGGACCGGCACACGCTGCGCACGCATATCGACTACGCCCTCAACATGGCGTTGAAGCCGGGCGGGGCCGGCGCTTGGGCCGCGGGCGATTTTCAGCTGGCCGAACCGGTCTGCCCGCTCACCGACGCCCCGCAATGGCATGCGGCCGCCCAGCGTCCCGATTACACCGACGCGCATGCCTGGGTGTTCGTGCCGTCGAGCTTCAGCCTGATGATCCTGGAATTGTCGCTTCTCGGCTATCTCGATCTTGCGGTCGAGGACATCCAGGAGCGGCATGCGACGGAGTTCTTCGTCTGGCTGCGCAAGGGCGCGTCGCGCCCCTCCGACGACGAGGCCCGGCGGCAACGCACGACCTTGATGCAGCGGGTGATCTTGGAACTGGCAGATCAGGCACGACAATTACCGGACGGGCCGCTGAGCGAGACGGCGGCGACCTTGCGCGACCAGCTCCTGCGCGCCGAATACCGCACGGCAGCGCTGAAGCGGGTGCTCGCGGCGGTGCAGGCCAGCACCGGTCGGTTCGGCCTGAAGCGCCGCCGGTTCAAGGACCTGATCGCGCTGGCCGGCCAGGACGTCCCGGCGAACGCCCTGGCTCCGATCCAGCACCAGATCCTGCTGAACGAGGCGACGAAGATCCTGCATCCGCGGAAAGCCTCCGACGATCCGGCGGGGGCCGACGAGGACGATCCGACGCTGGCCGACAACGCGGTCCTGGTCGTGCCGCTCGGCGCGGCGCAGTTCGCCGATCCGCTCCTGGC
>NZ_VRVD01000619.1:0-2774 GCF_008040015.1 Methylobacterium sp. WL18
CTACGCATCGTCCGGACGGAGACGTCCGGGACGATCCAATTCGAAACCTCGGCGCGCCGTTCCCGCCGGAGGGGACCGCCGCCGATCGCCCGGCGAAGGGGATCACCCTCCTCACCCCGGGCTTTCCCTGACCGCCCCGGCGCCCCGTCCGGGATCCAGGGCGCCGCGCCGAGGTTTCGAATTGGATCGTCCCGGACGTCTCCGTCCGGACGATGCGTAGCTTGGACACCGCATGCCCGACGCCACCCTCCTCGATCAGGTCAAGGATTTCGCCAACCGCGCGGACCCCTATCCGATCTACGCCAAGCTGCGGGAGCATCCGGTCTCGCGTCAGGACGACGGGACCGAGGCCGGCACCTGGGTGGCCGCCACCCACGGCGCCATCTCGAGCCTGCTGCACGACCCGCGGGTCAGCTCCGAGACCCTGCCCCCGGCCGACCGGCCGCGCACCGGCAACCCCCTCACCGACCTGATCGTCAAGCCGCTCAAGGACTGGATGATGGACCGGCACCGGGTCTTCATCTTCCGCGACCCGCCGGACCACGACGTCCTGCGGGCCTCCGTGATGCACCAGTTCTCCCGCGCGCGCGTCCAGGCGATGCGGGCCCGCTCCGAACGGCTGGTGGCCGACCTGCTGAACGAGAAGTGCGGCGCCCGGGAGATCGACGCGGTCGACGACCTCGCCTACCCGCTGCCGGTCACGGTGATCTGCGAGCTGTTCGGCGTGCCCCGGGAGGACGAGCCGAAGTTCCACGGCTGGGCGACCCAGCTCGCCACCGCCCTCGAGCCCGACAGCCTGTCCGATCGGGAGATCCGCGACGCGAATAGCCGGACCTTCGACGCGATCGGCGGCTACATGGCCGACCTGATCAAGGAGAAGCGCCGGCATCCGCAGGACGACATGCTCTCGGGGCTCGCCAACGAGGCGACGCCGGAGGGCGCCAAGATGGGCGATTACGACCTGATCGCCACCTCGATCCTGATGCTGGTGGCAGGCCACGAGACCACCGTGAACCTCATCACCAACGGGCTGCTGACGCTGCTTCGCCACCCCGACGAGCTGGAGCGCCTGCGGCAGGATCCCCGCCGCGCCCCGCGCGTCATCGAAGAGCTGCTGCGCTACGAGCCCCCCGTGCAGTTCCGGACCCGCAGGACCCTGTCGGCCATCGACGTCGCCGGCGTCACGATCCCCGAGGGCGCCGACCTCGTCCTGCTGCTCGCCTCCGGCAACCGCGACGGCGCCGTCTTCCCGGATCCCGACCGCTTCGATCCCGACCGCGCCGGCATCCGCCACCTCGGCTTCGGCGGCAGCCTCCATTACTGCGTCGGCGCCCCGCTCGCCCGGTTCGAGGCCGAGGCGGCGCTCACCGCCCTGGCGAGCCGGCTCAAGGCCCCCCGGCTGATCGAAGACCCGCCGCCCTACCGCTCCGGAGCCGCCCTGCGCGGGCCGGAACATCTCCGGGTGGCGATCGACGGGATTCTTTGATTGTCTTTGGTGCAGGTTACAGACCGAGGCTGAACTTCGTAGGCGTTCCCTCAGGACGAAGCGCGGGTTCCCCTCGCCCCGCAAGCCTGGCGGATTCACACATCGGGGTCGGCAGAATACGCTGGAGACACCGCGGCTCTCCCTCCCCCGCAGAGGGGGGAGGGAGCGCGCACCTTCCCTTCCGGATCAGGATCTGCCGGTACCGGCATGTTACCAAAGTGAGATGTGTGAATCCGCAAGCCCCGCAAGCGGCGCGAGGAGAGCACCTCTTCAACGCGCCGGAGAGAAAGCTTAGGCCACCCTCTCAGGCGGCTTTGACCGCGGCCAGGAACGTGGTCACCTCCTGGCCCAGCCCGGAGGCGTAGCGCGCCAGATCCTGCGCGGCGCTCAGCACCTGGCTGGCGGCGGCGCCGGTCTCCCCGGCGGCTTCCCGGACCTCGGCGATGTCGGCGCTGACGGCCTGCGTCCCCTGCGCGGCCTGGGTGACGTTGCGGACGATCTCGCTCGTGGCCGCGCCCTGCTCCTCCATGGCGGCGGCCACGCTCAGGGCGACCGTGCGCATGGCGTCGATCGTACCCCCGATCGTCCGGATCGACTCGACGGCGTGCCGGGTCTCGCTCTGGATCGCGGCGATCTGATGGGCGATCGTGTCGGTGGCCTTGGCGGTCTGGGCCGCCAGGGCCTTCACCTCGCCGGCCACGACGGCAAAACCCTTGCCGGCCTCCCCGGCCCGGGCGGCCTCGATGGTGGCGTTGAGCGCCAGCAGGTTGGTCTGCCCGGCGATGCCGGCGATCAGGCCCATCACCTCGCTGATCTGGTCCGTGCCCCGGGACAAGACCTGCATCAGGTTGTTCGTGCGGGCTGCGTCGACGCTGGCCTGGTCGGCCATCGTGGAGGACTGGGCGACGCGGGACGCGATCTCCTGGATCGAGGCGGACATCTCCTCGCTGGCGGCGGCCACGGTCTCGACGTTGCTCGACGTCTGCTCCGAGGCGGCCGTGACACGCCCGGACTGGTCGGTGGTGCGGTGGGCCGTGCGGGTCATCTCCCGGGCGGTGGCCTCCATCTCAACGGCGGCCGCCGACAGGCTCTGGGTCAGCGCGCCGACATGGGCGTCGAACCGGCCGGTGAGTTCGTCCAGCGCCTGGGCGCGGCGCATTTTGGCGGCGTTCTCGGCGGCGGCGGCCGTCTCGGCGTCCCGCTTGGCGATCAGCGCGTCCTTGAAGACCTGTACGGCCCGGGCCATCGCGCCGACCTCGTCGCCGCGTTGCTGGTCCGCCACCGGCAC
>NZ_VRVD01000061.1:0-15155 GCF_008040015.1 Methylobacterium sp. WL18
GCGCTGCCGCTCGCGGACCAGGGCGGCCGCGTCGCGCACCTGCACGGACATTGTCACCAGAAATCTTTCGGCGTGATGGGCTCGGTGGAAACGGTGCTGCGGAGCGTGCCCGGCCTCGATGTGCGGGTCATCGAATCGAGCTGCTGCGGCATGGCCGGGGCGTTCGGCTACGGTGCCGAGACGATCGAGACCTCCTTCGCGATGGCCGAGCTGTCCCTGTTCCCCGCCCTGCGCGCGGCGGGGCCCGGCGACATCGTGGTGGCCGACGGAACCAGCTGCCGTCACCAGATTCACGACGGCCTCGGCCTCCGCGCGGAACACGTGGCCCGCCTTCTCGATGACGCGCTCGTGCACGCCCCGCCGCCTCGACACTGAATTGCCGGGCACCTACACATGCACATAGGTTGCTTTGACCGTGCGTGCACCGTGGGCCCATGAACAAGATCGACCCCGGCATCGGGATCAGCCGCCGCTATCTTCACGACGAGGTGGCGGACCGGATGCGTGAACTGATCCGCTCCGGAGAGATGGAGCCGAAGGCGCGGATCAACGAAGGCGAGCTGACGGAGCGTTTCGGGATCTCGCGCACGCCCCTGCGTGAGGCGATCAAGATCCTGGCGACCGAGGGTCTGCTTGAACTCCTCCCCAACCGCGGGGCGCGCGTCGCCAGCATCTCCGAGACAGAACTCGAGGAGATGATGGAGGTGATCGCCGGGCTCGAGGCCACCGCGGGCGATCTCGCCTGCCGGACGATCTCGGACTCCGAGATCGACGCGATCGAGGCCGACCACGAGGCGATGGTGGCGGCCTGGAAGGCGGGGGACGAGGCTGGATATTTCAGCCGCAACCGGCAGATCCACGAAGGCATCATGGCGGCGAGCCGCAACACCGTCCTCGCCAACATCTACGAGAGCCTGTCCGGCCGGATCCAGCGGTCGCGCTACTCCGCCCGGCAGACCCCGGACCAGTGGGCCCGGGCCGTGTCGGAGCACGAGCGCATGATCGCGTTGCTGCGCGCCCGGGACGGCACCGCCGTCGCGACCTTGATGCGCGAGCACATCCGCGGGAAAAAGTCCGTGATTGCAGCCAATTACGGGGTGGTCGAGGTCGACTGAGCCGTCATCTCGAACCAGAACGAGGCGCCCGGGGTGCGGGAATCGTTGGGATAGAGGAACGGTATGTCGGGCCCCGGCCCGCGGGCGGCGAAGACCGCCTCCACCCGGGCGCGCGTCGCCGGATCCTGGCAGAGATACATCACCGGGACGGTCACCCGGAACGGCGGCGCCCCGCACATCAGCATGGCGGCCAACAGGTACTGCTCGTTGTAGAGCCGGCAGTTCCACGCGGCCGGGTAGTCGTCCGGGATGAAGATGTCGTGGATCTGCACGATCACGCCCGGGGCGAGCCGGGGCATGACTTCGAAGAAGAACACCGTCACGTCGGAATTGGCGAAGGATCTGTGTGATCCGTCGAAGAAAACGATGTCTCCGGCGCGCAACTCTTCGAAGATCGTCAGGTCGCAGCCTTCGAGGGGCGTGCGAAGCGTCGTGTCGCAGAGCGCATCGATCTCGCGGCGGGGCATCGGGTCGATCGAGGTGATCGTGGTCGGCAGCTTCAGCGCGTCGATCGTGTAGCGAGCAAAGCAGGTCGAGCAGCCGGACCCGATCTCGAGGTAGCGGGCCGGCCGCTTCCACGCAAGCATGGTCATCAGGGCGGCCGCGTCGAGGGCCGTGAACCACGTGTTGTTCCAGTGCGGCGTCGCCGGATCGCCGATGGCGGGATCGTGGGGGACGCCGTGGAGCAGGTCGGCCTGCGCCTCCAAAGCCGTCAGGAACGCGTCGTAAGCCACGCTCTCCCGGGCCAGGACCGAGCGGAGCTGACCGTGCGGCGCGCGGCCGGGCGTCCAGCGGGAGGACGGCACCACCGGGTGATAGTCGTGGACCGTATGGCTCCAGCGGAACGGCTCGGTGCTCGCCCGGAAGATGTCGAGTCCGGCGCGGCGCCCGGCGCTTCTCACGATGTCCTTCAGCATGACCATCCCCGATTTCTTGGGACGAACATGCCGGCAGCTCAACTTCTAGTCGAGTCTGATCGGCAAGCTAAGCAATTTTCGCCGGGGTTTACGGTTAAGCTGGCCGCGCGACACGCTCAGGCGGCGCTCGGCGTCCGGAGCCCGGCCACCAGATCCGTGAAGCGGTCCCCCTGGACGATGACGTGGCTGCGCAGGGCTTCGGCCGCCGCGACCTCGTCGCCGGCCAGGATCGCGGCCACGATGCCCTCATGTTCGGCCAGCGATTGCGGGAGGCGCTGCCGGACCCGCAATTGCAACCTGCGGTAGGGCGCAAGCCGACGGTGCAGCGACAGGGCCTGCTCGGCCAGGAAGGCGTTGCGGCTCGCCCGGTAGACCACCGTGTGGAACACGTAATTCTCGGCGTAGTAGCTCTCGGTATCTTCCTGGGCCATCGCCGCCTTGCAGCCGGCGAGTGCCGCCTGCAGGGCCTCCGAATCCTCAGGGACCAGGCGTCGGGCGGCGAGCCGGCCGCAGGCGGCCTCGATCTCTGCCATGGCCTCGAACATCGCGAGCAGCAGGTACGGCTCCGGCGCGCTCACGATGGCGCCCCGCCGCGGCTTGGCCTGGACCAGGCCGGTCGCCGCCAGTTGCAGCAGCGCCTCGCGGATCGGCGTGCGCGAGACGCCGAAACGCAAAGCCAGCTGATTCTCGTCGAGGCGCGACCCGAGCGCGAGGTCGCCCGAGACGATCTCGTCCTCGATCCGCTGCCTCAAGCGCTGAGCGTGGCTCATCCCTCCGGTCCCTCTGCGCCGACAACGGGCGCTGCGTGCGTCGGCTTCCTGAAACACCGTCCGACGTTCCGCCAGTCACATATGCTTCAGTGTTGACAAAATATACAAGAGCGTCTTTCGTGCATACAACCATCGCAAATCAGTATTGCGATGCACAAAAACGGACGCCGCCAAGTGTGCGGTGCGGGAGAGAGCCATGACGCCGACACGTCGTACGCTGGTCGCAGCCGCCCTCGCGGCGCCTGCCATCCTGAGATTCGGCCTCGGCGCCGCGCAGGCCGCAACGGTCCTGAAGCTGTCGCATCAGTTCCCCGGCGGGACCATCGACGAGGGCGATTTCCGCGATCGGATGTGCCGGAAATTCGCCCAGGCGGTCGGCGAGCGCTCGAAGGGCGCCCTGGAAGTCCAGGTCTATCCGGGCTCTTCGCTGATGAAGACGAACGCTCAGTTCGGCGCCATGCGCAAGGGCGCGCTCGACATGTCGCTCTATCCGAGCCCTTACGCGGGCGGCGAGATCGCGGAGCTGAACATCGGCCTGATGCCGGCGCTCGTGACCTCCTACGCGCAGGCTCTCGCATGGAAGTCGGCCCCCGTGGGGCGCAAGCTCACCGAGCTGCTGGAATCCAAGGGGATCGTGCTGGTCTCCTGGGTCTGGCAGGCCGGCGGCGTCGCCAGCCGCGAGCGGGGGCTGATCGCGCCGGCCGACGCCAAGGGCATGAAGGTCCGCGGCGGGTCCCGTGAGATGGACCTGATGATGAAGCAGGCCGGTGCCGCCACCCTGTCGATCCCGTCGAACGAATCCTACGCGGCGATGCAGACCGGTGCGTGCGACGCGGTGATCACCTCGTCCACCAGCCTGATCTCGTTCCGTTTGGAAGAACTCGCGAAGGCGCTGACCTCGGGCCGCGAGCGCTCCTACTGGTTCATGCTCGAGCCGATCATGATGTCCAAGACGGTGTTCTCCGGCCTGCCGAAGGATCAGCAGGACCTGATCATGGCGGTGGGCGCCGAGCTCGAAGCCTTCGGGCAGGCCGGCGCGAAGGAGGACGACACCCGGGTCGAGCAGATCTTCTCCAAGGCCGGCGCCAAGGTCTCGCAGCTCGACGAGCAGTCGCTGAGCCAGTGGCGGGAACTAGCCCGGGAGACCGCCTGGAAGGACTATGCAGGCCGCAACGCGAGCTGCGCGGAGCTGCTGAAGCTGGCGGAGCAGGTCGCGTGAGCCACGGCTTCGACGCCGCCACCGCGCTGCCCGACGCGAAGGGCGCCGAGGAGCCGCGCCTTCCCGGCCTGCTCGGCCTGTTCGACCGGGCGCTGCGCGGCATCAACCGCGTGATCCTCGGCCTCGGCGGGCTCTGCCTCGTCGGCGCCTGCCTGGTGCTGAGCCACAGCGTCGTGGTCCGCTACCTGCTCAAGGAGCCCACCGATTGGCAGGACGAGATGGCGGTCTTCCTGATCGTCGGGGCGACCTTCTTCTCCGCCGCCGGGGTCCAGGCCAAGCGCGGCCACGTCGCGATTGAGGCGCTGACCGGCCTGCTGCCGCCGGCGGTCAACCGGGTCCGGCTGCTGCTGGTGGACGTGATCAGCCTGATGTTCTGCCTGTTCTTCGCCTGGAAGAGCTGGTCTCTCGACCACGAGGCCTGGATCGACGGCCAGACCTCGCAATCGACCTGGGGTCCCCCGCTCTGGATCCCCTACACGCTGATGGCCGCCGGCATGAGCCTGTTGTGCCTGCAATTCATCCTGCAGATCGCCGAGGCTCTGGTCTACGGGCCGCGGGCGGCGGGCTGGGCCAAGCCGAAAATCGGCATCGGCGCCGACGTCAACAAGGATATGCGCGACGCGCCCGGGGTCACCCCCCAGGGGCCCGATCCGATGGGCCGGACCGTCGACGCGAGGGTCAAGTGATGAGCACGGCGGCGATCGGCTTCCTGTATGCGGGAGCCACCCTCGGGGCGATGCTGTCGGGCATCCCCATCGCGTTCGCGCTCGGCGCGGTGGCGCTGGCCTTCATGGTCGCGTTCATGCCGAGCGCCTCCCTCGATACGGTGGCGCAGAATGTCTACGAGGAGATGGCCTCGATCACCCTGCTGTCGATCCCGCTGTTCATCCTGAAGGGCGCGGCGATCGGGCGGTCCCGGGCGGGCCAGGACCTCTATTCGGCGATGCATGCTTGGATGCACCGCATCCCCGGCGGCCTCGGCATCGCCAACGTCTTCGCCTGCGCGCTGTTCGCCGCCATGGCGGGCTCGAGCCCGGCCACCTGTTCGGCGATCGGCTCGGCCGGCATCCCGGAGATGCGCAAGCGCGGATACTCTCCGGGCTTCGCCGCCGGGATCATCGCGGCCGGCGGCACCCTCGGCATCCTGCTGCCGCCCTCGATCACCATGATCCTGTATGCGGTGGCCTCCGAGCAGTCGCTCGGGCGCCTGTTCCTGGCCGGCATCGGGCCGGGGCTGCTGCTGGTCGCCCTGTTCGCGACCTGGGCGATGTACCGGTTCCGCTCGGAATTCTCCGCCGCCAAGGCGGTGCTGGAGCGCGGCGGGCCGGCCTCGCCGATCCTGGCCGACGAGCAGTACAGCATGGCCCAGCGCTTCTCGACGCTGCCGCGGGTGCTGCCCTTCGTGGTGCTGCTCACCGGCGTGATGGTGGCGCTCTACGGCGGCTACGCCACGCCCTCGGAGACGGCCGGTCTCGGCGGCCTGCTGGCGCTCGGGCTGATCGCCGCGATCTACGGCGTGTGGCGGTTCCGCGACGTCAGCCCGATCCTGATCGCGACGCTGCGTGAATCGACCATGCTGATGCTGATCATCGGGATGTCGCTGCTCTACGCCTACGTGATGAGCTACCTGCACCTGTCGCAATCGGCGGCCGCCGCGATCGTGGCGATGCAGCTCTCGCCGTGGGTGCTGCTGGTGACGATCCTCGGCCTGGTGATCGTGCTCGGCTTCTTCCTGCCACCGGTCTCGATCATCCTGATGACCGCCCCGATCATCCTGCCGCCCCTCAAGGCCGCGGGCTTCGACCTGGTGTGGTTCGGCGTGGTCATGACCATCACCATGGAGATGGGGCTGATCCACCCGCCGGTGGGCCTCAACATCTTCGTCATCAAGAACATCGCCCCCGACATCCCGCTCTCGGACATCATCTGGGGCACCCTGCCCTTCGTGATCCTGATGGCGGTGGCGATCCTGATCCTGTGCCTAGTGCCGGGCATCGCCATGTGGCTGCCGGACCTGCTCCTCGCGACGACGCGGTAGTGCCGGACATCCAAGCCAACGGCAGCGCCGGTCATCGTGGCTGCGTGACCGGCGCCGCTGCCCTATCTATCCGGGATGACCGACCTTCAGACCATCCAGATGCTGCACACGGCGAACGTGATCGCCGAGGACGAGATCGACGCCAGCGTCGAGGCGTTCCTCGCCGGGGCGGTGGGCGAGCCCTACCGGTTCCGCAGCGGCCACCGACTGAACCTCGTCAAAGCGGTGCGCAGCCACCCCGGTGCCCAGGAATTCGTCGGGCGCGCCAATATCGGCACGCAATTGAAGCGGCCGTTCGTGCGCGCGGCGATCCTGCAGGCGCGGCCGTTGAAGGGGTGACGCCGGGACGGGGAGTCTAGGGTCGGTTCGACCAGGCTGTTCCAACCCCATCCGGCCGTCCCAAAAGACGTGCCGTTGCAGGGCTCGGAAGGGTCGGCTGGACGTCCACGCGAGCCCTTGAGCGTATTGGAGTTCTTCTCCCGCGCGGGCAGGCGGATTCACCGATCGGGCCGGGCAGTACGGGCACAGGATTCAGCGGGAGTCGCCTTTCCGATGGGACTCCGGATCACTTAGCTTGGGATGTTCATCTTTTCAGCGGGTGGGAAAAGCTTTGTCTTTTCTCCATGCGGTGGCTGAATCGAAGCTGCCAAGCGCCGTCATCCCGGTGCCGCGCCGCGGTGCCCGGAATCCACGACGTGTCACGATCGAAGCTCAATGCACCGTCGATCGGAAGCCCCTCGCAAACGGATCTTGCGAGACGTGATTGACACGCCTCGCACCGCTGCCGGCGTCGCGCGAAGAGCGATGCCGCCGCGCGAAGCCCGATCCGACGGAATTCAGCGTCCCTCGGACTTCTTCACGGCCGCGGAGACGGGGTTCTTCTGCGAGGGCGCCGCCGCATTCATCTTCGGCACCGCCTTCTTGGGCTTCTTCGTCTCGCGGTTGCTACGCTGCTTCTCGGAGGCCATGCGGTCGATCCTTGGGTTCAAGACGGGTGACGTGACGGAGCGGTCGCGGCGGCGATGGCCTACGGTTTGACATGCGCGATGAAGCGCCCGCGGGCCCAGAGCTCGATGCGGTGACCATCGAGCAGGGTGGTGGCGTGGCGCTCGGCCGCGTCGTCGTCCAGGGCGTCCACCGGGACCGTGGAGCGGACGCTGCCGTTCGCGGCGAACCGGTAGGCCTGATAGGTCGTCGCCGCGCCGGACGGCGTGGCCGGGAATGCGAGGAGGGTTGCCATGTTTTCGTCCGCCGATCACAGGCGGGGACATGCCGTCCTCAGTCACCGGAGCCTGTTGCCGCTCTTCCGGTAATGCGGCGAGCCTGCGCCCAAACCGCCACGAAAGATAGTCGCTTCGCAGCGGCGCATCCCGATTCGGCGCGCAGTTGGCTGCAGGTCGAACCGCAGCGCTTTCTCGGCCACGCTCGCATCCTCTATGACCGGCGACGCGGATGGTCCGGATGCTTCGCTGATCTACCGGCCGCCCTCGCCGCGACCCGCGTTACTCGAAGGACACCTTCCATGAGTCTTGAGACGGTCCGTGCGTTCTTCGCCGACAAGGCGCCCGACATCACGGTCATCGAGCTGGCCACCAGCACCGCGACCGTGGCGGAAGCCGCAGCCGGCCACGGGGTCGCCCCGGCGCAGATCGCCAAGACGCTTTCGATCCGCATCGGCGATCAAGTCGCCCTGGTGGTGACCCGCGGCGACGCGCGCCTCGACAACAGGAAGGCGAAGGCCGTGTTCGGCGGCAAGGTCCGGATGCTCGATCTCGGCGAAGTCGAGTCGCTCACCGGCCACCCGGTCGGCGGGGTCTGCCCGTTCGGGCTTGCCGCGCCGCTGCCGGTCTATTGCGACATCTCGCTCCAGGCCTTCGACGAAGTGTTTCCTGCGGCCGGCAGCACGAACAGCGCCGTGCGCATCCCCCCCGGCCGCATGGCCGAGTTGACCGGTGCCGCCTGGGTCGATGTCTGTCAGGAGCCGGGGTGAGCGGCGGCCCGGCGCATCAGGGATAGCGCTGGCGCAGCGAACCTGGGTTCGGCCGGCATCCGTTCGCGAGCCAAGCAACCGCATCGATCGGGTGGGCCACGACGAGCGATACACCGTCGGCGCGCTCATGGAGCAGGGTGAAGAGCTGGCGGGTCGTCCCGTTCGAGCGGCCGACGCGCTGCGTGTTGCGACGCTCGGAGTCGTTCGTGACGAAATCCACGAGGTTGTCGGTGACAAGCAGATCGACCCGGTCAGCGATGCAGAAGGCCAACACGCCCGCATCCTCGCGGTCGGTCATGGCGAGCTGGTCGCGCCCCGCCGTCAGCACGGCCGGATGCAGCCGTTCCGGACCGCAGCGCATCAACCCGTCGACGACCTGAGGAAACCCTTCGGCGAGGTGGTCCGGCAGGCCCTGCCGCTTCAGCACCCGTTCGAGGGTGCATAGCATCTCGCGCGAGACCGTCAGTTGAAGGGATATGTCTCCGGCTGCGTAAGCTTGCACCATCGCGACCAAGCGCATGGGTGCAGTACCGGTTCGGCCGCGCTGCAGAGCCAGCAGATAGGCGATCCAAACATTCACATCGAGACAGATACGCAGCACCGATCGCGGCGGCGCGCGGCCGCCATCGGCAGTCCCGATGCCTGCGCTCACGTCCTCTGGGTGCTGAGCGCGGTGGCAGCCTCGAGAAGGTCGAGGTCGCTCACAGCGTCCGTGTCGGTGTCCAGCGGGTTTGCGGCGGCGATCAGCGCGGCGACGCGCTCGAAATTTCGGCGCGCTGTCTCAGCCCGAGCCGCATCCTCCCCCGCGCCTGTTCGGGCATCGGGCTCCGTCGGGCGGGTACGGGGGAACTCGGACAGCGCCATAACAGAAGGGCCGTATCTCTCATGTGCCGCGCGAATGTAACGCTACGCGGTCAGGCATTCAACGGCCGCTCCAGTCCGGCGTGCGCTTGCCCAGGAACGCCTCCATGCCCTCGCGGAAATCCTGGCTCATGTAGCACAGCAGGATGAGGTCATCGCCGGGATGCGGCGCGCCGTCGGCGGTGGGCTCCTCCTCGGCGAGGCGGCGCAGGCCTTCCTTGGTGGCCTGCATGGTGAGCGGCGCGTGGCCGGCGAGGAGCTGCGCCAGGGCGTCGACCCGGTCGGTCAGGGCTGCGCGGTCGTCCACCACCTCGCCGACGAGGCCGATGGACAGCGCCTCTTCGGCGCCCACGAGGCGCGCGGTGAAGATGATGTCCTTGACCCGCGCCGGCCCGATCAACCCCGAGAGCCGCTTGAGGTTACCCTGGCTGAGGCAATTGCCGAGCGTCCGGGCGATCGGAAAGCCGAATCGGGCGTCACGGGTGGCGATCCGCAGGTCGCAGGCCGCCGCGATGGCGGCGCCGCCACCCGTGCAGGCCCCGGCGATCGCCGCGATGGTCGGGACCCGCAGCCGCTCCAGGGCGCCGAGCACCCGGTCCATGAAGCGCTCGTAGCCCAGCGCGTCCTCGGCGGTCTCGAAGCTGCGGAACTGGGCGATGTCGGTGCCGGCCGCGAAGGCCTTGTCGCCGGCGCCGGTGATGATCAGCGCCTTTACGGCCGGATCGGCGGCGATCGCCTCGCAGCAGGTGATCAGCCCCTGGTACATCGCGAAGGTCAGCGCGTTGCGGGCCTGCGGCCGATTGAGGACGATCCGGGCGATCCCGGCCTCGTCCGTGGTGAACAGCAGCTCGTCGGTGGCGGGCGTGGCACTCATCGCTGCGTCTCCGGGTACGGGAGGGATCAGGCCGCGGTCTCGCGGACCACGCCCCTGTCGATCAGTCCGTCGATCTCGGCGGCGGTGTAGCCCGCCTCGGCCAGGATCGCCCGGGAATGCTCGCCGAGCAACGGCGCCGGGCCGTGGACCCGGCCGGGCGTGTCGGAAAACTTCACCGGCAAGCCGAGCGTCTTCATCCGGCCGACCCGGCTGTGCTCGACCTCCACCACCATCTCGCGGGCGAGCGTCTGCGGGTCTTGGTGCATAGCGTTGACGTCGAGCACTGGCCCCGCCGGGACGCCGCCGGCTTCCAGGCGCGCCAGCCAGACCTCCGAGGTTTCCGCCGAGAAGATCGGCGCCAGGGTGGCCGCGAGTTCGTGGCGGTTGGCCATGCGGTCGCGGTTGAGGGCGAAGCGCGGATCCTCGGCCAGGGCCTCGGCATCGACCGCCCTGAGCATCCGCAGCCAGTTGGTCTGGTTGGCCGCGCCGATGGTGATCCAGCCGTCGGCGGTCTCGAACGCCTCGTAGGGGGCGTTCAGCGGATGGGCCGAGCCCATCGGCCCCGGCGCGATCCCAGTGGCCATGGCGATGGCCGATTGCCAGTAGGTGTGGGTGATGCCGGCCTCGAACAGCGAGGTGTCGACCGCCTGGCCCCGCCCGGTCTTCAGCCGGTGGGTATAGGCTGCGAGCACGCCCATGGCGGCCAGGATCCCGGCGGTGATGTCGGTCACCGGCGGCCCGCACTTCATCGGCGGCCGTCCGGGCCCCTCCCCGGTCACCGACATCAACCCGCTCATGCCTTGCGCGACGAGGTCGAACCCGGCGCGGTCGGCATAGGGCCCAGTGCGGCCGAAGCCCGAGAGCGAGCAGTAGACGAGCGCCGGAAACTCCTGCCGCAGGGTTTCATAGCCGATACCCAGGCGCTCCATGGTGCCGCCGCGGTAATTCTCGATCAGCGCGTCGGCGGTCCCGAGCAGGCGGCGCAGAACCGCCACGCCGTCCGGGTTCTTGAGGTCGAGGCTCAGCCCGCGCTTGCCGCGGTTCATCATCATGTAGGCGGCGCTCTCGCCCTCGAGCGCCGGCGGGACGGTGCGGCGGGTGTCGTCGCCGTCCATCTTCTCGACCTTGATGACCTCCGCGCCCATGTCGGCGAGCATCAGCCCGCAGACCGGGCCGGCCATGATGTGCGCCAGCTCGATCACCCGCATGCCGGCGAGCGGCCCGGAACGTCCGGCTGTCTCCACCATCGCGGCGCTACTCCCCGGCCGGCGCAGGCGCCACGGGGCCCACCGGCCCGGTGACGGGTTCAACGAATTCGCGCTCGGGATGCATCGTGAAGGCGAGGGCCGCCCCGAGCAGGCATAGGCCGACCGATCCGACGAACGGCAGCGTCCAGCTCCCGGTCAGGTCGACGATGAGCCCGAACACGATCGGCGAGACGATCGCCGCAATGGCCGAGCCGGTGTTCATCAGCCCGCTGGCGGTGCCGGCATATTTCGGCGCGATATCCATCGGCACCGACCAGATCGGCCCGATCACCAGTTCGGCGAAGAAGAATCCGGAGGACAGCAGCAGCGCCACCAGGGTCAGGTCGCGGGTAAGGAACACACCCGCCAGGCTCGCGGCCGCGCCCAGGAATCCGACGACGATCACCGACAGGCGGGCGAGCTTCACGTTGCCGGTGCGATGGAGGATCGAGTCGCTCAGCATGCCGCCGACCGTATCGCCGACGACGCCGGCGAAGAAGACCCCCGACGCGAACAGGGCCGAGTTCTTGAGGTCGAGGCCGTAATTCTCCTTGAAGAAGCTCGGCAGCCAGCCGAGGAACAGCCACAGGGTCCAGCCGTAGCAGAAATACGTGATTGTAACCGGGAGCATGCGCCGGGTGAGCGGCCCCCACGGCACCGATTGCTTCGCCCCGACCTTGCGAGGCGGCGGCAGCGCGTCGAGTTCCGCGGCGGTGATCTTCGGGTGATCGGAGGGGTCGTCGCGGAAGTACAGGTACCAGATCACCACCCAGATGAAGCTGATTCCGCCCAGGATCACGAAGCTGGCGCGCCATCCGAAATGGTACATCAGGAACGCCACGATTGGCGGCGCCACGGCGTTGCCGAGCCGGGCGAAGGCGTGGGTGATGCCCTGCGCGAAGCCGCGACGGCCCGGCGCCGTCCAGTTCTGCATGGCCCGGGTCGCGGTCGGGAAGGTCGCGCCCTCGCCGAAGCCGAGCAGCACGCGAGCCAGGAACAGGCTGACGAGGCCGCCGACCAAGCCGGTCAGGATCGTGGCCGAGGCCCAGATCATGCCGCAGACCAGCAGCGTGCGCCGGGCACCGAACTTGTCGCCGACCGATCCGCCGATAACCTGAAAGATCGCGTACGGGTAGGCGAAGGCCGACAGGATAAGACCGAAGTCGGTCTTCGACATGCCGAATTCGCGGATGATCTCGGCACCGGCGGTCGCGATGTTCACCCGGTCCAGATACGTGATGAAATACATCACGCAGAGCAGGCCGAGCACGGCGTTGGTGGCGCTGACGCGCTTCAACATCGACCATTCCTCCCTAGCAAACGCCGCGTTTCGCGGTCGCCTCGCGCCGCATCCGAAGGGACGTGCGCGTTTTGGTATTCGTTATTCAAACGCCTCTTGCACCGGAAGGCAACCATGCGTCGAGGGGGCTCGGCACGAATTCAATTTGAACGGCGGAAACGAAAAACGGGAGCCTCGCGGCTCCCGTCGGACGTTTGCGGGTCTGGATCGTGTCGACCCGCTCAGACCGTCGCCGGCTGGAGCTGACCGGTCTCCGCCTCGCTGCCCAGCGCCTTGCCGCGCGGACCGACCCAGCTGCCGACCCACTTGCGCTGCCACAGCATCAGGCAGCCCAGCACCGCCGCGGTGAACACCGCGTAGCCGACGAAGCCGAGCGAGAACGATCCGGTATACTGCTTCGACAGCCCCATGACGTTCGGCAGGATCGCGCCGCCGAGCGCGCCCACCTCACCGATCATCGAGCCGGCGACCGCCGTGTTGGCCGGCCAGCGCAGGGGCACGAGCTGGAACAACGCGCCGTTGCCGGCGCCGAGCGCCGCGAAGCAGAGCATGAACAGCAGCGTGGTCACGGCGAGCGAGGGCGTCGCCATCAGCGACAGGAAGGTCGCGATCGCCGCGAGCAGCACCACCGACAGCACCGCGATCCCGCCCATCCGGTCGGCGAAGTAGCCGCCGACGATCCGGATGCCCGAGCCCATGAAGGCCGCCAGCATGGTCAAGCGGCCGGCCTCGACCTTCGTGACCGAGAACTGCTCGTAGAAAAAGGTCGGCAAGAAGTTCGACAGGCCGACGAAGCCCCCGAAGGTGATCACGTAGATCAGCGAGAACGCCCAGCCGTCCTTGGTGAACAGGCAGGAGACGTGCTCCTTGAACGACTGGTGCGCGGTGTCCGGCGGCTCCTTGGCGAACACGATCATGACCGCCAGCGGAATGAGCATCACGACGCCCGCGAAGGCGTAGGTGGTCTGCCAGCCGTAGGCCTGCGCCAGCGGCGGAGCGAACAGCACGGCCAGCACGGTCCCGGAATTGCCGGCCCCCGCGATGCCCATCGCCAAGCCCTTGTGCTCCGGCGGGAACCAGCCCGATCCGAGGGACAGGGCCACGCCGAAGGAGGCACCCGCGATACCGAGCAGCACGCCCATGGCGAGCACGTCGTTGTACGAGGAGACCGCGAAGAAGCCGTAGGCCATCGCCATCATGATCACGGTCATCTCGGTGATCGCGGCGTTCTTGCGGCCGATATACTGGGCCAGGATCCCCAGCGGGAAGCGCATCAGCGCACCGGCGAGGATCGGCAGCGAGATCATGAAGCCGGTCTGGGCCGGCGTGAGCTTGTAGGTCTCGGTGATGAACGGGCCCATGGCGCCGTTCAGGACCCAGATGGCGAAGCAGAAATCGAAATAGAGGAACGCCGCAAACAGGGTCGGGGGGTGACCCGACTTCATCGCCGTCTTGAAGCTGGCCATAGCTGGTGCTCGTCTAAGTGAGGCGAACCGCCAAGCGGTCGCTCATGCCGGGGATCCGGACTCACACCGTCCGCTGTTTGGAGCGTCGTTGCTCCGCCGCCGCAGCAGGGCGCGGCGCTTCGGCAAAGCAGCATGCGTGCCAATTCGCTTGGAGGAAGGACGTTCTGATGAACGCGCCGGCCGGTACGGCCTCCGGTCGGCCGACGCCGTCTTTGCGAGCGCAGCGAAGCAACTCAGTGCGGCGCGCGGTCTCCGAACCTGGCGTTTCCCCAGGTTGCTGCGCTGCGCTCGCACTGACGAGGCGGATCGACGGGACGGACGGCAACCCAAACCCGCCATCCCGACGTCAGGGCTCAGATAGGCCGTCTTCTAAGATCGGAAAAAGTTGGTCCTGCTGCAGAACATGCTCTCGCCCGAATGCGGGATTGCCGCCGATACAGGCACCGCTGCTTCGGAATCGTGCGGCACCTGGAACCACCCCATCAGCGGCACGACACCACAGTACGGACGATCCAGCCCTCCTGGGGCACCCAGAACTTGCGGCGGGCGCGGCCGCAATCGCGCTCGGGCTGGGTCCCCGAGGTCCAGGTTCCGGCCGGCTCCGTGACCTTGGGCGGTTCCGCCGTCACGGCGCGGCGGGCCTGCGCGCCCGGTCCGAGAAGCAGGGCCGCAACCAGAATTGTAGCGCTCACCAACACACGCGCGTGCACGGCCAAGACCCTTCGCCCGGCGGGGATGCCGGTGGGTGGCATCAACCGGAGGTTGCCGGCCGGCGCAAGGCCGATGCCGCTCGGAACCGGATTCGTCCCGCCCGTTCCTGCATCAGGGTGAACGCGCGGGCAGGCGGTTGAGGCAGGAACGCAACACAAGTGCGGAGAAGTACACGCGGCGACATCAGACTTCGCCCGGTGAGGACTCGTGCAACTTGGCGATGCCGCGTGATCTTTGCTAAGGCCTGGAATGAGCTTGGCCGTGTATTCGTGCTGGCCTGCTCGATCGCGCGCCGCCGCACGCTCCCGGTGACGCCGCGCCATCCAGGGAAAACCGCGCCATGTCCGCCCCGATCCGCCGCCTATTCCTGGCCGGCTTCACCGTCCTCGCGCTCGCCTCGACGGCCCACGCCCAAGGTCGCGGCCCGGTCGCCGAGTCCGGGATCGACGGGCTCGGCGACGACGGCCAGCTCTATCAGGACCAGAACGGCGCGTTCTACGTCCGCCGCGGCGACCGTTATCTGCCCTATACCGGCCGCCCGCCGGTGGTCCGTCCCGTTCCTCAGGCCGCTCCGGCGCCGCAGGCGGCCCCGGTCTACGCTCCGGATTTCGACGACCCGACCGCGCCGCCCCGGCGCGCCGCCGGAA